>CAJOQC010000113.1 GCA_905236785.1 uncultured Selenomonadaceae bacterium | reverse complement strand
TTTACACAATTTACACTGACAAAGTTTCTGCAAAAATTATAAAGTGCTGTTATTACCACACAAACAAACCGACAATACCCGCCGACAGGAGGGAAACCAAAATGCCGCTGAGCATTATGTACTTTACGTTCCCCGCGATAAGGGCGTAGGTGTCCTTATCAACCACGTCGCGGAAAACGCCGGTTATTATGCCGATTGTGCCGAAGTTGGCAAAGGAAGTGACAAAGGCCGTCAAAACCGCTTGCATATGGCGGCTGTATTCGGGAATATGGGGCTGAGCTTGGAGCATTACCACAAATTCGTTGGTAACGATTTTCGTGCCCATAAGTTGCGCCACCGTGAAAGCTTCCCCGGGTTCCAAGCCCAAAAGCCAAGCAAAGGGGAACATTACAGTACCCAAAGCGTTTTCAAGGGTAAGGACGGGGGATATGTTCATAAGCACCGAGTCTATTAAATTAACCAGCGCCACGAAACCGATAACCATGGCGCATACCAACATGACAACATGACCCGCTCCGACGATTGAGGCGTTGAGGAAAGAGAAAAATGGTTCGCGGCCGCCGTCGTCGGACATTTTTTCGATGGTGTCCTCATCTTCCGTTATCTCCACGGGGTTTAGCAAATTCACCACCGCCAAGGCGTTAATTACGTTTAGCGGTATTGCCGTCAGCACAAATTCGGCGGGCATCATTTGCGTGTACGCCCCGACGCAAGCCGCCGAAATACAGCTTATGCTCATCATGGCAATGCTTAG
This sequence comes from uncultured Selenomonadaceae bacterium, assembly GCA_905236785.1. Classification (GTDB taxonomy): domain Bacteria; phylum Bacillota; class Negativicutes; order Selenomonadales; family Selenomonadaceae; genus CAJORE01. The sequence goes on along the minus strand of CAJOQC010000113.1, from coordinate 14,657 downwards.
GTTTCGCGCCGATTTCATGCGGGAAAGTTGCACCCTTGAAACGGGAATTGCGCTTGACGCGCCCAAGAACATCATCTCTATGGCAAACACCGATTCAAATTTCGGCTGTCGCGTGACAAAAGCCAAGCCCTTGCCCACCATCTTTAACACAAATGGCAATATACCCGTATAAGTCAAAATATCAAAGAGAGGGATTACCATTAACAGCGGCATTAAAACCGAAGTGAAAAAGTTCATTTGCGGCACATTGACCCAATCGGGGAAGGCAAAGGCAATGCCCTTAAAGGAAATGCTCAAAATCCAAACGAAAGCATCCGCCGCAACCCGTACCATTTCGCGCCCCACGGAGAATTGAAGCAAAAACCAAGCAATAAAAACGTTAAGGGCAAACAAAATGCCCACGGGTTTCCACTTTATCGCTTTGCGGTCGCGGGACAATAAAACCCCGATGCCGATAAATACGGCTATACCAACAATATTTATCAACAAATACATAAAATTACCTCACAAAATTGTGTATGCCCATGGGATTAACCCACGGACATACACGGGAAATTTTCAAAAAAGTTTACAAATCTTTGTCCGAAAAGGCAAAGGGCAAAAGTTCCTCTAAGGTTACGACTTTGGTGTTGCCCTTTAGGTTCGTCATGATTATTTTGGGGATTCTAAACTCCGCCATAACCTGTCGGCACGCGCCGCAGGGCGAGCAGGGGTCTTCCGTGTCCGCCACCACAGCTATGGCAACAAGTTCCTTTTCCCCTTCCGACACTGCCTTAAAAATTGCGGTGCGTTCGGCGCAGTTTGTTACGGGGTATGAGGCGTTTTCTATATTGCATCCGCCGTATACCTTGCCCGATTTTGTCAAAACCGCCGCGCCCACCTTAAACTTTGAATAGGGAACGTAAGCATTTTCTCGATATTCCTTGGCAACCTCAATCAGTTCTTCGTCGGTCATGTTAGTCCGCTCCTTAATATTTTTCAACCTTGTCTTTTTCCACCCGAGCAAAGACAAGGGGCATTTTCTTCGGCTTGGCATCGCCTATCATCACGGCCTCGCGGTAGAGTTTTTCCGCATCCGGCAGTTTGTCCTCTTTGGAGGTGTAGAGAGTCACCAAAGAGTCGCCTTTTTTAACCGCATCGCCGTATTTTTTGTGAATGACCAACCCAGCGGCAAAATCAATGTCGCTTTCCTTCGTTTCGCGCCCCGCGCCCAAAATAACGGAGGTAATGCCGATTTTCTCGGCATCCATGCCCGTCACAAAACCGTCGCTGTCGGCTTTTACTTCCGCCGTATACGGTGCTTGGGGGAATTTTGAGTAATCCTTAAGTACGCTGTCGTCGCCGCCCTGTTCACGAACCATGGTGCAGAAAGTTTCAAAAGCACTGCCGTCCTCTATGGATTTTTCCGCCATGGCGCGGCACTCCTCAATAGAGCCTTTGCCCACGAGGTATAGCATATTGGCGGCAAGTTGCAAAGATACTTCCGTCAAATCCTCCGGCCCTTTGCCCTTTAGCACGTCCATGGACTCGATGACTTCAAGGGAATTGCCGATGCCATAGCCCAAGGGCGTGTCCATGTCGGTAATAAGAGCCACGGTGCGCCGCCCCGCGCCCTCGCCTATGGTAACCATGGTTTGGGCAAGTTTTATGGAATCGTCCAAAGTTTTCATAAACGCGCCGCTGCCCGTTTTTACGTCCAACAAAATGCAATCGCTGCCCGCCGCCAACTTTTTGCTCATGATTGACGAGGCAATAAGAGGAATACTGTCAACTGTGGCGGTCACGTCCCGCAGAGCGTAAAGTTTTTTGTCCGCCGGGGCAAGGTTGCCGGATTGACCAATAAGGCTTACGCCGCATTTTTTCACCGTGTTGAAAAAATCCTCGCGGCTTAAAGAGGTGCGATAACCGGGGATTGCCTCCAACTTATCCACCGTGCCACCGGTATGCCCCAAACCGCGGCCGCTCATCTTCGCCACTTTGCCGCCGCAGGCCGCCACAATGGGCGCAACGATAAGGGTTGTCTTGTCCCCTACGCCGCCGGTGCTATGTTTATCCACCTTTTTGCCTTCAATGGGCGACAAATCCACCATGTCGCCGGATTTTGCCATGACTTTGGTAAGTTCGGTGATTTCATGGTCGTTCATTCCCTTAAACCATATTGCCATAAGCATTGCCGACATTTGATAATCGGCAATTTCGCCCTTTACATAACCGTCAATCATAAAAGAAATTTCTTCGTCGGTAAGCATCTCGCCATGCTTTTTTTTGGCGATCAAATCATACATTCTCATGATATTTCTCCCATAAACAATACACGGGTTAATCTTTCAAAATTCGCGGCAACAAACTTTCGCCCTTGGTGACGAGAGGCGCATCGAAAATGTCCGCCACCGTCGCCCCCAACATGGCAAAGGTGGGATATGTGCCAAGGTTGTTATTTTCCTTTATCGCGTCGCCGCAGATTAAAAGCGGCACATATTCGCGGGTATGATCCGTGCCCACCGCGCCGGGGTCGCAACCATGGTCGGCGGTAATCATCAGCACATCGTCGCTTTTCATCTTCGCCATAAACTCGCCAAGTTGCGCGTCAACCTTCGTGGCATTCTCCGCATAGCCGTCGATGTCGCGACGATGCCCAAACTTCATGTCAAAATCCACAAGGTTTACAAAGCAAAGCCCCGTGAAATCCTCGTCCATAATTTTCAGCGTCTTGTTCATGCCGTCGGCGTCGTTTTCATTTACGCCCAAACTGCGGCTTATGTTGCGCCCGGCGAATATGTCGGAGATTTTGCCCACGCCGATTGTGGCTAAATTTTTGCGGGCAAGCGCGTCAAGCATGGTGTCCCCCGTAGGGTCAAGGGAGAAGTCATGCCGATGAGCCGTGCGTTCGTAGTTTGGGTATTGCCCCACAAAGGGGCGGGCGATAACGCGCCCCACGCCGTTTTTGCCCTGCAAGAGTTTCCGCGCCGTGCGGCAATATTCGTAGAGCTTCTCCGTGGGAACAATTTCTTCGTGGGCGGCGATTTGAAAAACGCTGTCGGCGGAGGTGTAGGCGATTAACGCACCGGTTTTTTCATGTTCAACTCCGTAGTCATGAATAACCTTCGTGCCGGAATAGGGAAGGTTACAAAGAAGTTTTCTCCCCAAGGCCTTTTCCATATCCGCCACCAACTCCGGCGGAAAACCGTCGGGGTAAGTGGGCAAAGGTTTCTCTGATACAATGCCCGCAAGTTCCCAGTGTCCTATTGTGGTGTCTTTGCCCCGCGAAAGTTCCCGCAGGCGGGCAAAAGAGCCGACGGGGGCGGGGTGTTTTTCTCCGCAGGTCACGCCGTCCACGTTAAAAAGCCCCAATTTTTGCAAATTGGGAACGTGAAACTTGGACGATTTGGTAAGCGAGGCCAGCGTGTTACACAAGTTGTCGCCGAAATCTTCTGCGTCGGGTTCGCGTCCGATGCCGAAACTGTCCAACACAATGACAAAAACACGTTTGATTTTTTTCAATGCAATTAGCTCCTTTCCATGTTTTTTCGTATGTGTGCTATTATACACCCGAAAAGAAGAAAATAAAAGGCAAAAAGTAAAAAGTCAACCACTACAAATTCATAAAAGCAACCGCGACAAATTCATGAATTGCCTTGCGGAATGAATGAAGGTTTGCTATTATATATGGGTTAGTGCCTATGGGTGTTATTGTGCGGCAACGGTCAATTTGTCTACCGCGCCGCTTTTACTAAATGGGAGGTCTTGTGGTTTGAACAAAAGAAGGTACAAAACCCTGGTCTTGGCCGTTGCGGCTTGGATAGGTTTTGTCGGTTCGGGGCAAATTGCCTTTGCCGATAACGAAGTGGCAAGCGCGCAAACCGAAAACGTTGCCGCGAACGAAACAACAAACGAAACAACTGCCGAAACAACAAGCGGCGAGAAAAAAACCTCGTCGGCATGGTGGGCAAGAGGCGAAGAAAATTTTGACGGCTCAGAAGAAAAAACCGGCTCCGCCGAAGGAAACAACGAAACGATAACGCGCCCCGCCAAAATATCCGGGCCTTGGTGGACGCGCACCGAAAACGATGTCGAAACCGTGCCGAAAAACAGCGAAACCGCGCCGGAAACGACGGAAAAAACCGACGGCGAAACCAAAGAGCAAGAAACGCCCAAAGAGCCGGAAAAAATAGATTTGGAAAACGCCAAGGATATATCGGAGCCTTCCCCCGAACGCGCCGAAAGCTGGGATTCTACGCGCCCCGACGACGAGGCTGTGGCAAAGTCCATGGACGAACTTACGGGCAAAACCGTGGTTGACGTTATCTTCGACGGCGCGACCAAGGAAACTTACGCCACGGCGCGTACCGCCGTCAGCCTTCGCCCCGGCAACGAGTTTTCCGCCGAGAAAATAAACGCCGACCGCGAGGCAATATACGCCACGGGGTACTTCTATGACCTTTACCCTACTTTTGAAACAGTACCAGAAGGCGTTATCGTAACCTATCACGTTTTGGAAAATCCGGTGTTGCAGGAGATAAACTTCACCGGCAACACGGTGGAAACCGACGAAACCATCAACAAAATATTCACGGTGAAAACCGGCGAAATTCTAAACAGCACCCTTCTTCACGAAAATATTGATTCCATAATGGAACGATATCGTAAAGACGGCTACATTATGGCCAAAATCACCGACATCAATCTGGATAAAACCGGCGTGTTGAACTTAAAAATCAACGAAGGTATCCTCGAAGGTTACAAGGTGAAAGGCAACAAAAAAACCAAGGATTACGTTATCCTTCGGGAGATGCGTCAAAAGGTGGGCGAACCCTTCAACGCCAAATTGGCTCGGCGCAGTATGCAGCGCGTGTATAATTTGGGCTTTTTTGAGGACGTAAACATCAAGATGAACCCCGGCGTAGAACCTAACGCCGTCGAAATGGAACTTGACGTTAAGGAAAAACGCACGGGGTCTTTCGGTATCGGCGCGGGCTACAGCACCGCCGACGGCATCATCGGCATGATTAGCGTCAGCGATACGAACTTTAGAGGGCGCGGCGATGCCGTAAGGATTGTTTACGAAAGGAGCGGCAGCGCCACCGATGCCCACGGCTATTCCATAACCTACAGAAAACCGTGGCTCGATCGCCATGAAACGGCCGGCGAGATAAAAATTTATAACCGCACTTATGAATACGACGATTACGACACCAGCGGCAATTTGAAGGAAACCTATATGCGAAAATACTCCGGCGGCGAACTTAGCTTCAGCCGACCCGTCAGCGAGTATTCCTCAAACTCCATAACCTTAAAGAACCGCACGGACTCCTATGTAAGACACGTCAGCGACGGCAACGCCGGCAATCGTGAAGAAGCCTGGGAATGGAAAAAGAAAAATTTCGGCACGACCCGCAGCATAACCCTGCAGCACACCACCGACACCCGCGACAATATCTATAACCCCATGACCGGCGGCAAAGTTACGCTAAACGGCGAAGTTGCCGGCTTTGGCGGCGATTTTACTTTTCAAAAATTCACCATTGAGGATCAACGGTACATTAAAGTCGGCCGCGCCCATGTTATCGCTCTGCGCGGGCAGTACGGCGTTGGCCGAGGCAATATATCGGAGTATAACCAGTATCGCATCGGCGGGCAGGATTCTTTGCGCGGCTATCGCGACGATCAGTTTAGAGGCGACCGCATGATTTTGGGCACCGTGGAATATCGTTTCCCGGTGATGAGCAAGGTGCAAGGCGCAATTTTCACCGATTGGGGCGGCGCATGGGACACGGGCTTTATCCCCAAAGGCACTCACGCGAGTATCGGCCTCGGCTTGGCGGTGACAACGCCCATAGGTCCGTTGCGTATTGATTACGGCTACGGTTCTCAAGGCGGTCGCGTACACTTTAACGTGGGCGGTATGTTCTGACCCGTGGCAAATTTTAGGGTGTTTTGGCGCGGAGTATTTGTTTTTCTGTTTGTGTTTTCCTTTTGGCGGGTTGAATTTGCCCTTTGCGCCGCCAAAGAGCCGCGTGTGGAAACGGTGGCCGTTACGGTGGTTGCCGCCCGCAATTTGCCGCCCCTCGTGGCTAAAAGAATGGCGGGGAGCATAAAATCCGTGGCCGAGCAGTTGACGGAAGGCGCAACGGTTGAAAATGCCCTGTTCAAAAAAGCGCAAAACGAACAGATTATCCGCGAAGTTTTCGATAAAATATTGGTGGGCTACACCGTGCGGAGCGTGAGCATAAATCCGGCGCAAAATTTAACCGTTACGGTGGCGATAGAGCCGTGGAGCGACACCATAAACGCCGTAACGGTGGAAAAAACCATCGAAGGCGCGCCGACGCAGTACGTTGCCGACATGATTACAGCAGATTTGGCGGGGGTTGACGATGTTTTTGTCGAAACTTTGCAAGGTCTGCCCATTTTGGCGACGGACTGGACGCAAGGGATATTAAAGCGGCGGTTAAACGAATTTATGGCAGAAAAATTGCCGGAGTTTCGCGCCGACTTTGATGTTTTGCCCGTGAAGGACGACATAAAGGTACATCTTACGGTGTACCCAAAATTGCCCGTGGTGAGGACGACGGAACTTTATATGCGCTCCGAAACCGTGCCGAATTTTGTCTTGTTGGGCTATCGTAAACTGATGCAGGATAAAATTAACGACCTTATCGGTTTGCCGGCGGATTTTGTGGCGCGGCACGAAAAGAATTTTACCGATAATTTCGCCGCCTTTATCGACAGTCAGAAAGATTTTCGCAATCTTGGCTTAAAAACAACGTTACAGTTTGAAAACGGCGAAAACTTGAAGGTGACCTCCCATTCCGACACGGAAAAATACATTTTGCGTCTTGAAGGCTGGCTTGACATTAGTCGCAAAAATAAAGACGACGCAGTTAAGTTTAGACTTCATGCGGGCAAGAAATTATCTAAGGCGGACGAAATTTTCCTGCTGACGGATTTTGTTCCCGCAAAACTCCGCGCTTATGTGGACGTAGGGTACGCCCGAACTCTAAGTTCAAAGACCCGCGCCGAAGTCCGTTGGGATTTTGACGACAACGGTTTTGTTATCGGCGGGCGGCAAAATGTTTTGCCGAATTGGTACTTACGCTATGAATACAACAGCGGCCTAAAGAGCGGCGAATTGGGAATACGCTACCGCCTGCATGATTTTTTGGCGGCGGAGTATATTGTCGGTCGCCATGAAAATTGGCTGAGGTTCATCGGCTTTTTCTGATACAAATAAACAAAACTCTCCGATTAAACAAGTTTTTATCGGAGAGTTTTGTTTTTCGCGTTCTTTTTATGATAAAGCGGTTTTACGCATCCACATCGTTGCCGGTGGCTTTTAGGCGGGCTACCGCTCGCATAAGGGAGAGCCGCGCCCGCTCCATGTCGATGTCGGTCGCGTCATTTGCCGCGCCCTTGCCGAAGGCGGCAATACGTTCCTTGGCGCGGGCAAGAGAGCGTTGCGCCCGCAAAACGTCAATTTCCTCCGGCTCTTCCGCCGCGCTAACCATTACGGCGATTTTCTCCGGCGTGACTTCCATAAAGCCGCCGCCCACGGCAAGCAGGTGTTCTGCGGCCTCGCCGGGCAGTTTTATCCGCATGGCATGGGGTATAAGCCCCGTCACAAGGGGCGCATGGCGCGGCAAGATGCCAAGCTCCCCGCCGGTGGAGCGAACGATTAACATGGCGATGTCGTTCTCGTAGACCAAACGATCCGGCGAAACGACCGAAAGTTTTATCGTCGCCATGAATCATCCCTCCTCTTTTAACTTCTTCGCCTTTTCGATAACCTCTTCGATACTGCCCACCATGTAGAAGGCCGCCTCCGGCAAATCGTCGTGCTTGCCCTCCAAAATTTCCTTAAAGCCTCTTATGGTGTCTTTAAGCGGCACATACTTGCCCGGCGAGCCGGTGAACACTTCCGCCACCGCGAAGGGCTGGGAGAGGAAACGCTGAATCTTTCTGGCGCGGGCAACGGTGAGTTTGTCGTCGTCCGAAAGTTCTTCCATGCCCAAAATCGCGATAATGTCCTGAAGCTCTTTGTACTTCTGCAAAACCGCCTGCACGCCGCGAGCCGTTTCATAATGCTCCTGCCCGATAACGTTGGGGTCAAGGATACGGCTGGTGGAATCCAACGGGTCAACAGCGGGGTAAATGCCAAGCTCCGCAATTTGACGGGACAAAACCGTGGTGGCGTCCAAGTGTGTAAACGTGTTGGCCGGCGCAGGGTCGGTGAGGTCGTCGGCGGGGACGTAAACCGCCTGAACGGAGGTGATGGATCCTTTTTTGGTTGAGGTGATACGCTCCTGCAACGCGCCAATGTCCGTGGTCAGCGTGGGCTGATAACCAACGGCGGAAGGCATACGCCCCAAAAGTGCGGAAACCTCGGAACCTGCCTGAATGAAACGGAAAATGTTGTCGATGAACAAAAGCACGTCCTGCCCCTGCACATCGCGGAAATACTCCGCCATGGTAAGGCCGGTAAGACCCACGCGCATACGCGCTCCCGGCGGTTCGTTCATCTGCCCGTAAACAAGGGCGGTTTTGTCAATAACGCCGGACTCGGTCATTTCCGACCAAAGGTCGTTGCCTTCGCGGGTACGCTCGCCAACGCCGGAAAAGACGGAGTAGCCGCCGTGTTCCGTGGCGATGTTGTGGATTAGTTCCATTATGAGAACGGTTTTGCCGACGCCCGCGCCGCCGAACAAACCGATTTTGCGGCCGCGGGAATATGGCGCGATTAAGTCAACGACTTTTATGCCCGTTTCCAAAATTTGTGTTGACGTTTCCTGTTCGTCAAACTTGGGGGCGGGGCGATGAATAGGCCACGATTCTTTGTTGCCCACGGGAGCGGGGTTATGATCCACCGTTTGCCCCAAGACGTTAAATACGCGTCCCAAACATTCGTTGCCCACCGGCACTTTTATGGGCGAGCCGGTGTCCTCCGCCTCCATGCCGCGTGTCAAGCCATCCGTAGAACTCATGGCGATGCAACGGGTCACGCTGTCCCCCAAGTGCTGCATGACTTCCACCACCAAGTCAATTTCGACTTCGTCGGCTTTGCCCTTTATGGTTACGGCATTTAATATTTCGGGGAGTTCCCCCGCAGGAAATTCAATATCAACGACAGGTCCTATGACCTGTACGACTTTTCCCTTTGCCAATGTAAAACCTCCTCGATTGGCGAAAATCGCTATTTGAGTGCTTCTGCGCCGCCGACGATTTCGGTAATTTCACCGGTGATGCTCGCCTGACGCACCTTGTTGTAGTAAAGATCGAGTTTGGCGACAAGTTCCGCCGCGTTGTCCGTCGCCGAACTCATGGCGTTCATGCGCGAGCTTAATTCGCTGGCCGCCGACTGCAAAAGGGCGGCATAAATCACCGTCACAAGGTATTGGGGCAACAGGAAACCAAGCACTTCTTCGGCGGAAGGCTCGTAGATGTATTCTGCGTGCAAGCCGCCTTTTTCTTCGCCTTCATTGTTTTCTTTACTCTCAAAGGGCAACAGTTTCACCGTTTCCGGCACACAACTTATCGCCGAAACAAAACGGGTGTAAACCATGTAAATTTCTTTTATTTCGCCGCTCCTGAACCGCTCGATTAAATCCTCGGCAATTTCTTTGGCGTGTTCGTAGCGCGGTCGCTCGCTTATGCCGGTGTAATCCCTAAGAATGTCGTAGCCGCGATGCTTAAAATGATCCTTGGCTTTTCTGCCCACGGTTACAAGCACGGTGTCGGCTTTGTTTTCGACATTGGCGGCGGTTTCCTTAAAGACGTTGCTGGAATACGCCCCCGCCAAGCCCTTGTCCGCCGCCAAAACCAAGATGAGCTTTTTGCCGCTTTCGTATTTCATAAGAAGCGGATGAGAAAAATCCGCGCCCGCGTTGGTGGCTATTTCGTTCACCACTTCGGCTACTTTGTCCGCATAAGGCTTGTTGCTTTGCGCCGCTTCTTTGGCGTGGCGCAAACGGCTGGTGGCGACCATGTTCATGGCGTTGGTTATCTGCCCGATGCTTTTTACGCTTTTTATATGTCGGCGTATATCTTGCAAATTGGCCACAAAATCACCTCGCCTTACGCCGCCGCAGTTTTATACGTCACGGTTTCCTTAAATTCTTCAATCGCCTTTGAAATTTCGTTTTCAAGAGCGTCGTCAAGTTTCTTCTGTTCGGCTATCTTCTTGCCAACCTCGGGATGCTGGGTGTGCATGAACTTAATGAATTCATTATGGAACTGCACAACCTTATCAACGGGAATATCCGTCAAGAAGCCGCGAACGGCGGTGAAAATCGTCAACACCTGATCTTCGACGGCAAGAGGCGAGTACTGCGCCTGCTTTAGGGTTTCCACCATGCGTGCGCCGCGATCGAGCTGAGCTTTGGTGGCCTTATCAAGATCGGAGCCGAACTGAGCAAATGCCGCCAACTCGCGGTACTGCGCAAGATCAAGGCGCATTGTGCCGGCCACCTGTTTCATGGCCTTTATCTGCGCCGAACCACCCACGCGAGAAACGGAAAGACCCACGCTGATAGCCGGGCGGATACCCGAATAGAAAGCGTCGGTTTCAAGCATTATTTGCCCGTCGGTTATGGAGATAACATTCGTCGGGATATATGCCGAAACGTCGCCGGCCAAAGTTTCGATGATAGGCAAAGCCGTAATGGAACCCGCGCCCAAGTCGTCGGAGAGTTTGGCCGCCCGCTCCAAAAGACGGGAGTGCAAATAGAAAACGTCGCCGGGGTACGCTTCGCGCCCGGGGGGGCGACGGAGCAAAAGGGACATGGCGCGGTACGCCGCCGCGTGTTTTGTAAGGTCGTCATAAATGCAAAGGCAATGGCCGCCTTTGTACATGAAATATTCCGCCATGGCCACGCCGGAATACGGCGCAAGGTACTGCAAAGGCGCACTGTCGGCAGCCGTCGCCGCAACCACTATGGAATATTCCATAGCGCCGTTGTCCTCAAGGGTTTTCACCACGCGGGCAACGGTGGATGCCTTTTGACCGATGGCCACATACACGCAGATACAGTTTTGGCCTTTTTGGTTCAATATCGTGTCAACGGCGATGGCCGTTTTGCCCGTGCCGCGGTCGCCGATTATAAGTTCGCGCTGGCCGCGCCCAATGGGCACAAGCGCGTCGATAGCTTTTAAGCCCGTCTGCAAAGGCTCGTGAACGGACTTTCTGTCCGCTATGCCCGGTGCCTTAAACTCAACGGGGCGGGTTTCGCTGGTGGAAATAGGTCCTTTGCCGTCAATGGGGCGACCCAAGGCATCAACCACGCGGCCAATCATGTTTTCCCCGACGGGAACGGACATGATGCGCCCCGTGCGTTTAACCGTCGCGCCTTCTTTAATCTCCGTGTCGCCGCCTAAGATAACTGCGCCCACGTTGTCCTGCTCAAGGTTTAACACCAAACCGAATATATCGTTGCCAAAATCAAGAAGCTCCCCCGCCATGGCCTTGGAGAGGCCGTGAACGTGGGCGATGCCGTCGCCTATTTCGATAACCGTTCCCACGTCATCGACGTTTAAGTCAACATTGTAATTTTTTATTTGCTCCTTGATGATGGCGGTAATTTCTTCAGGGTTCATTTTCATAACTTCGCCGTCACCTCTTATTCATCAATTCCCGCGTCAGGGACTGTAGCTGTCCTCTCACGCTGCCGTCGATTCTCTTATCGCCGATTTTTACGACAACGCCGCCGATTATGCCCGCATCCTCGTGCATACGAAGGCGCACTTTCTTGCCGGAGCTTGCGGCAAGTTTGTCTTGCAGGGCGTTTTTCTGCGCGTCGCTCATGCCGGCCGCCGTCGTGACATCCGCAATTATAATTCCCTGTTCCTTGTATGATTCGGCGCGGAAGTCTTCCTCAATGGCCTCCAACAAGGAAATGCGGCGTTTGTCAACCAAGAGCATAAGGAAATTATACACCACGGCGGACAAGTCGCCCTTAAAGGCTTTTTTCACCAAGTCTTTTTTGGCGGCAGGTTCTATGCGGGGGTCGGCAAAATACTCTCTTACGCCCTTTACGGCAAAAAGTTCGTCGCGTACCCGCTCCAAATCCTTGCCGTATTCGGTCAGCTTGTTGTCCTCTTTGGCAATTTCAAAAATCGCCGCCGCGTACTTATGGGCAAGCTGCAAGTTTAGCATGACAAATCACCCAACTTTTCTTTGCCCAATTTGTTTATGAAGTCGCCGATAATGCTTTCGTTGTCCTTCGCGCTGATGTTCTTGCCGATGATTTTTCCGGCGGCCGCCATGGAAAGGGTCACCATTTCGGTTTTAAGCTGCTCCACGGCCTGCGCCTTCTCCCGCTCGATTTCTTCGGCGGCGTTTTTCTTCATCTGCTCAATTTCGCGTTTGGTATCGGCAACGCTCTTGGCGCGTTCGTCCCGCGCCATGGCCTCGGCGCGCTCGATGATTTCCTGCGCTTTTTCTTGGGCGGATCTAAGCTCGTCTTGATATTTTGCCAAAGTGGCGGCGGCGGCTTTTTTGTCTTCGTCCGCCTTGTTGATGTCCGAGGCAATTTTTTTCGCCCGCGCATCAAGCATACCCACCACGGGTTTATAAGCAAGCCAACGCAATATGGCCACAAGAATCAAAAAGTTCAGGATTTGTGTGAGGAGCGTCGCATTTATATCTATCAAGCCCCATTACCTCCTTTCGTTACAACCTCTTATCGCTTCAGCGATTAGAGGTTGTTATGCAATCGACGGCTATGCCGACGATTGTATACCTTCGCTTCAGCGATTAGAGTTTGTTATGCAATCGGCGGCTATGCCGACGATTGTATACCTTCGCTTTGGCGATTAGAGTTTGTTATGCAATCGGCTGTGCCGACTGTATACCTTTTTCACAAAACTTCAAACTCAGTGAACGAAAGGATTCATAAAGAGCATGAGCAGGGCAAAAACCGTTGCGATAATCGCCATAGCTTCAATCAAACCGACGGAAATGAGGGTGTTGACAAAAAGAGTGTTCTTTGCTTCGGGTTGGCGGGTGATGCCGTCAATGAATTTACTGGTGACAAGTCCGTCGCCAACGCCCGCGCCTACGGCCGCCAAGCCCATGGTGATGCCCACGCCGACCATTGCTGCTGCTGCGATAATTGCGTTTTCCATAATAAATATCCTCCTCAAAGTTAAAAATTATTCGTGACCTTCTTCTTTTACGACGTTAGAAAGATACGCCGAAGAAAGCATGGTGAAAACCACCGCCTGCACCACGCCGATAAAGATGCTGAACATAAGCCACAGCACCGACGGAATGGGCATCCACCACGGCACAAGCTGAAGCAGAACGATAATCAAAATTTCGCCCGCCAGAATATTGCCGAACAGACGGAAAGCCAGCGTTATCGGCTTGGCAATTTCCTCAATCAGATTGATTAAGATAAAAATCTTAAAGGGCTGAAAGAAATGTGCTATATAGTGCATCCCTTTGTAATAAAGCCCCAAAACGTGAACCAAGCAGATTACCAATAGGGCAAGCCCCAATGTTGTGTTGATGTCGTTGGTGGGCGACGCAAGATGCGGAATAAGCCCCAGCCAATTTGAAACCAACAGGAACATAAAGAGCGACACGATAAAGGGCGCAAGCATACGTCCGCGCCGCCCCATCATAGCGTCAATCTGCCCATGAAGCCACACCACAATCATCTCCACGATGTTTTGCCATGTGGTCGGCACTATTTTGAGGTTGCGCGTGGCCAAGGCTGATATTAAAATCACCACCGCCATGGCAAGCCATGTCATGAGAATTGTTTCCTTGTTAAAGGACAGCCCGCAAAGTTGCACTATTTCGCGCTCGCCGATTTCCCCCATATAATTCCCCCCTTTTTTACCGAATTATTCTTCGGTTTTGTCAAATGTTTTCATGCCGAAAGCGGCAACTGTCAGGTGAACTGCGGCCAAGACATAAAAAATGCCAAAACCCGCCGCCACCGTCAAGAACACATAAAAGGAAATTTTTATCGCCGCCGTAAACACAGCGGCAACAAGAACAAGCCGCAACAAAAGCCCCCACAGCATCTCCCGCTTTGCCCCCGCCGCCGTCTTGCCCATGGAGTTTCTTAGGCGCATGGCAACGGTGAACCAATAGAAAAGCCCCAAAAAATACCCCACAAACAGCGCGGGCAAAAGCCCCATCTGCCCGCCGCTCCAAAGATTAAGAGCGACAACAAAGGCGGCAACGCCAAGGCTTTTTAGGAGTTTAACCGTGTTTGTTTGGAAAAAATCTTTCATCATACCTCCGACTTACAACTGCGGCACAGGAAACTAATTCTACATAAAAAAAAATTTCCCTGCCAATTTGAGGAAATTTATACAAAAGCCGGAAATACGATTTTGTTTCCCCAAAACCAGAACATAAAGCACAAAATTATCACTTTTTATTTCTTTTATTGCGGTGAGTTTTGTTGGGGCAGTCGGCAAGACATTTGCCGAACTTGTTGGTTTAGCCGTATTTGGCGGCTGTATTTATAAGTTTTGTTGTCAAAAAATTTACCTTTATAATCGTGATGAGTTTCCTAAATTATTGAACCAATGGCAACATTCCTATTTGTGCAATCGTTGCGGACATCGTGCTAATAATGCTACTCACCGTAAAAAATACACTTTTTAACGGTGAGTAGTATCATGAGCTTTGTCATTCTCCCACAATC
>CAJOQC010000112.1 GCA_905236785.1 uncultured Selenomonadaceae bacterium | reverse complement strand
CCGACGGGAGGAGATATAAAGTGGGTTTTTAGAAATGCTCTAAAGTAAAGTTTTCCAAATTTTAATTGAAGAATAATATCAAGTGCCGCGACGTAGTACTACTACGTCGCGGCACTTTCCTTGTCTGACGAAAAAATTCCCGGCAAAGGTACAAACTCATTTATGCAGTGCTTCACTAAGAATAACTTCTCTTTTTCTTCCTTCAAAACAGAAAAAGAACATACATCCCTCGCTTTACCTAACTGCCCCGTTGTGATTGAGATAATTTCATTGTTTCATTTTGGCCTTTATCGCCGCTTTGTGTTCGTACATGGTTGCATCGGCCGAGCGAAAAACTTCGTCGAAACATTCGGCTTCCCCAACGCGAACCGCAAGCCCGCGGGCTACAGACACGCTTATCCTTTCTCCTCCGACCTCGAAACTTTCCCGGGCGGATTCTTCGTCAAATTTTTTCAATAGAATGTCGCGATGCTTAAAATCTTCGCCTTCCAAAATTGTCGCAAATTCGTCGCCGCCGATTCGATACACTCGACTGTTGGCAAAGGTGCGTTTAATAAGCCCTGCCGCCCGTTTTATCAGCTCGTTGCCCGCTTCGTGACCATAGGTGTCGTTTATTCGTTTTAAAAAATTGGCATCAAAGACAGCGACGGCGTATTCGCTGTGCTTAAAATTATTTTTGGCGATTTTTTCCTTGGCGCGGGCATAGGCCGCCGTGTTATATAGGCCTGTAAGTTCGTCGTGATAAACGTAAATTTCCAACTTGCCGGCCATTTCTTTTATGCTGTCAACCAAATTACCAAGCTCATTTTTGGCCGCATAGGATAATTTTACGTCCAAATCTCCGACGGCAATTTTTTTGGCCGCATCACCAATCATCATCAAAGGACGAATGCCTTTTCCCGCCAAAAAGATGCTGAAAAAAGACACCGCTATGACCACGAAAAGCATGACCACTGTGAAATGAATGAGCATATTGTTGCGACCGGCGTAAACATCATGAGCAAAGGCGGCTATCTTTAGCCAAATGCCGTTGCTAAGGTATGTTTCAGTAACGTAAAAATCACTGTTTTCTTCGTTGCTTTGGGCGCTTAGGCGGTTGGCATAGAGTACTTCGCCGTTTTTGTCCAAAAGACTGACATAACCGTTTTCATACACGGACATCCGGCGAATTTCGTGGATTATGTAGTTAAAATCAATATCAACGCCCACTATGCCAATATATTTTTCGTTTTTTTGCAACGGAACAACATAGCTTAATATATAATGGCCGGTGTTTTCGTCAAGGTAAGGCTCACTGATTTTTGCCAAATAACGTTCGTAGGGTGTGTGATAACGGTCGTTGTAGGGGTTGGTTTCCCGGTGAACAAAAGGCGGCATCTTTGTACCCCAATTATCGGGGGTGCGAGTGCAAATAAAGCCGGCATTTTCGGCAATATCCGGCGAAAATCGCATATAAAAGCCGATTGTGCCAACGGTACCATCTGCCACGGCGTTAAAATTGCGTTCTAAATTGTTAAGATAATTTTGTCTGAGGATTTCGTCAGTTTTAATTCGTTCAATATCATCGGGCAAGTCGCCCACCGCCATACGGCTCATGCTGTTTATTGCCATTCGAGTGTTTGTAAAAGTGTGCGACAAACGCTCGCGGTATATAACGCTCATTTTTTGCAAATCGTTGTCAACGTGTTCGTTTATTATTCCGCTTATGGCGACGAAACTCACACTCCCTAAGAGCAAAGCCGCTATGAAAATGCTTGCCATTTCCAAAAGAGTCAGGTTTGTCATAATGGAATGACGGTATTTTAGAAGCATATACATAAGAGCAAACAAAGTTATGTTCATCATAGACAAAATTTCGCCGTTAAACATAAGCCAGGTGTCCATCTTGTCCAAGTCATAGATAACTTCAGATACATCAAGGGTTATAAAGAGCGCAAAGAAGAAACCGTACAGAAATATAAGTGCCCAACGGTTTAATTTATGCACAGGTTCAGCGGTCAAAATAAGGTTTTGGGGCGGCAGATAAAATTTGAAATTGTAGCTTATCAAAAGGAAAAAAACGGGCATACCAAAGAATATCGCCACATTGAAATTGTTCAAAAACAAAATCGCCGCATAGGCTACCGCGCCATGAACGGGCACATCAAGAGCGGCAAAAATACGATAAGTATCGTTATGCTCGTAGGTCATAAGAAAAAAAACCGCCGCCGACACGGAAAGAAAAGTGATAAGCACAAACTTCAACAGATTTTTCACGCTGAAGGCAAAAACGCCCTCCGAATCGATAAAAACAGTGTGCCAAAGTTTATAAGGAAAATATGCCGCCACAAAAACCGTCATCGCCTCGCTTAAGTAGGCATAGACACCGAGAGCGGGCATAAGAAAAACCACCGCAACATGACCCACGGCGGCACCCAACGCCCCCCATGCACCGCCCATCAGCCCCAACAGCGGCGCAAGGAACGCCGCCATGCTAAGTACGTTTTCGGGGAATACCAAAAATTTTTGCGCCAAAACAGTCAAGACACAGTAAAGAATTGCACTCAACATGAAACGATAAATTTTATTTGCTCCCATCATTTGTTTGCCTCGTCAAATAAAAATTCGCTTTCTTTATAGTAGCCGCTGTCAATTAGAATTTCTTTATAGTTCGTTTTATCCACGAATACGGGGCGCATCATGAAAGTCGGGACAACTTTTACGCCGTTATCATAGTTTCCTATGTCGTTTGTTTCCGGCTCTTTGCCGGCCACTATCGCGTCCACCATTTTCACGACTTGCGCGGCTAAGTTGCGGGTATCCTTGAATATCGACATGGTTTGCTCGTCGCGAAGTATGGCGCGAACGCTCTTACGGTCGGCATCCTGCCCGGTGATTATGGGCATCTTTTTGCCGTCTTTATTGTAACCTGCCGCAAGAAGCGCTCCCTGTGCGCCGATAGCTGTAGAATCGTTGGGGCAAAGGATAACGTCAATTTTATCATCAGCATAATACGTCGCCAAAATATTTGCCATTCGCTCTTCGGCAATTTTTTCTTTCCAATGGGAAATAGCGCAATCTTTTATACCCGTCTGACCGGATTTTACCGACAGTTGACCGTTTCGTATATAGGGGCGCAGGACTTCCATTGCCCCTTCAAAGTAAAATATGGTATTGTTGTCATCTAAAGACCCTGCGGTTATTTCCAGGTTAAAAGGTCCCGCACCGTATTTTAGCCCTAATTTTTCCTCAATATATTCGCCCTGTATCATGCCGACGGACAAATTGTCGAAGGTGGCGTAATAATCAACGGCATCGGTGTTCATGATTAAGCGATCGTAAGCTATTATCGTTACGCCGGCCTCCTTTGCCTCATCAAGAACTTGCGACAGGGCATTACCGTCTACCGCGCCGATAATTATGACCTTACATCCGTTTTTAATCATTGTGCGTATTTGCGTATTTTGTAAACTTATTTCGTTGTTGCCAAACTCAAGGAAAACATCATAGCCATGTTCGCTCAACCCTTTTTCCAAATACGCGCCGTCTTGATTCCACCGTTGCCGCGTTTGGGTCGGCATGGCAACTCCGATGCGAACGGTTTTGTTGTCAAGTGCCAAACCGCAACCGACAAGAATAAAAGCGAATATAAAAGCGAGCGACATCAATATTGTCTTGGCAATGTATTTTTTCTTCACGGCAAATTTATTCATTGTATCAAGTCACCCTTCGTTGGCGATTTGTTGCAATATTCTTAACAAATTATAACTTAAAACTTCCCTTCGTTCAATAGCCCTGCATAATCAGATTTTATTTTATTTTCGTTTTTGATAAAATCAGCATTTTACAACTTTTGATACTACTCTTCAATTAAATAAAGTGCATCTCTAAAAACTCGCTTTTATACCTCCTCCCGTCGGCTACGCCGACACCCTCCTCTTTGAGGAGGGCTGATTTAAGCCTCCCTCTTGG
>CAJOQC010000111.1 GCA_905236785.1 uncultured Selenomonadaceae bacterium | reverse complement strand
AAGAAAATTTTAGATAAAATTAACGGGATTATAATTTCAAAATGAGGTATAATTAGGTCAACCTCTAAGAACCCCTCCGTCAGCCCTTCTCTTGGAGGAGGGTGTCGGCGTAGCCGACGGGAGGAGGTATAAAAGCGAGTTTTTAGAGATTCCCTTAAAAAATACAAAACAAATGTCATTTAAGGAGGACAACAGCCATGGTTACTCTTGAAAACGAAGTATTGAAAATCACCCTCCGCGAGCATGGAGCGGAGATGCGTTCCCTAACGGAAAAGAAGGACGGCACGGAGTACCTTTGGAACGGCGACCCAAGCTGGTGGAAATATTCTTCCCCCGTGCTTTTCCCCATTGTGGGCAAATTGCATGAAGGCAAATACAAGGTTGACGGCAAGGTTTACGAATTGCCCTCCCATGGTTTCGGACGTATATCGGATTTTGCCCTTTTGGGCAACACTGAAACAACGGCAAAATTTGCCCTTGATTGGTCGGAAGAAACCCTAAAGTGTTATCCGTACAAATTCCGTCTTGAAATAAGCTATAAACTTGAAAACAACGCTGTCGCCGTCGGTTGGCGCGTCATAAACAAGGATGACAGAACCATATATTTTTCAATCGGCGCACACCCTGCGCTTCGTTGCCCCATTACGGCGGGGGAAAATATCGACGACTGCTTTTTGGAATTTGAAGGGGAAGAAAAGGCGGAAAAATTTGCCGTAACCGACGACGCTTTTTTGATAAACGAGTATGTGCCGGGGTTTAAGGGCAAAGAACAACCCTTGTCTTGGGAATTTTTCGCAAAGGGGACATGGATTTTTGACAAATTGGCATCAAACAAAGTGACCGTTCGTTCCAAAAAGAGCCAAAAATCCGTGGCCGTGTCTGCTCCCGGATTTCCTTTCTGGGCTTTTTGGTCGCCGGAAAAAGGCGGCGCGCCCTTTATTTGCATTGAGCCATGGTTTGGTCATGCGGATTTTGCCGGTTACGACGGGGAATTTGCCCGGCGGCATGGCACTCAAAGCCTTGAAGCGGGCAGAGAGTTTAATGCGGAATATAAAATAATAATCTGCGGATAAATTTTACCGTTATTGTCAAAGGAAAAATGCTTCCTTGTGTCGAATGTATAACCTGTGTACTTTCTTTTACGGAAAATTTGCAAACGATTGTGGATTTGTTGATGATTGTTTGTAACGGAGGAATCGGCATGAGGAAGTTTTTCCTTTCACTCATGTTTATGCTTTTGTCGGCCATGATGCCGAGTTTGGTTGAGGCAACCGCAGAAGACGATGCCGAAACCGTAAACATCGGCATCATGAATTTGCAGAGTGCCGACAGCGTATCGGAGACGCATCTTAAGAATTATCTTATCAATTATCTTAACGAAATAGCCAAGCAAACCGGCTGCCGTTTTAAGCTAATAAGCGGCAGTCGCGACGAATGTTACACAAAATTGGCCAACGGGGAGTTGCAATTTGTGGCGTCGGTGTTCCCAAACGCCGCCGACAGCAAGGACAAACTTTTCACCGTGGGCTATACCTGTTACGGCTTGGTGAGCCTGTGGGCAAAGCATGATTCGCCCATGAGTTTTGACGACCCGTCAACCATAAACGGCAAGACCATAGGCACGTTAAACGAAGCGGATATGCTTGAAATATTCGAGCATTACGCCAACGACAACGACTGGAAAATAAACATTAAGACCTTCCCCACCATGGCGGAGTTGATTGCCGCCTTAAACAGCGGCGCGGTGGATGCCGTTATCGACGACGGGACGAACGTAACCGCCGCCGAAAAATGCGTTGTGCCCTTTGCCCATGTGGAAACAAAACTTATGACCGATAAGGCCAACGAAGCCTTAAAGGAAAGACTTGACGAAGCCATAATCAACATCGAAACGAAAAACCCGTTCTTTGAAACCTGGCTTGAGCAAGAGTTCTTGGATCCGTCCATGCAACATATCGCCCGTTTTACCACCGTGGAGAAGAATTTTATCGCCCGAAGCCCCAATTTTAACGTGGCGTTTTTGCCGGCGGTTATGCCTTTTTACGATGTGGGCAACAGTCTCTCAGAGCCGGGCGGAATTTATGTGGAACTTCTAAAGGTAATGGAGAACGTCAGCGGGTTAAAATTTAACCTAAAGCACGTTCCTTCCGTCGGCGGGATTGAAGGCAAATTAAGAAGCGGCGAAATGGATATGACCTTTGCGGTCTACAGCCCCGAAATGGCCGGCGAGGCATATTTTAGCAACGACATCAGGAAGGAAGATTTTTCCGCCATAGTGCGTCGCCGCGGCAACAACGAAAGGCATAACGTGGCCATACCCATGCTCTTTGTGGGCATCAAAGATTTTTTTGAAACACGCTACCAGGATAAAAACATTCATCAATACAACACGGTGGAAGATTGTCTAAACGCCGTCGAAAGCGGCAAATGCGACGTGGCCTATGTGCCTAACTTCTACCTTATGTATGAAAACTCCCTGGTGATGCGCCCCAACCTTACCACCGTGGAAGACGATTCGGTGTTTGTGCCGGTGTGCCTTGCCGTAAGCGCAAAATCCCCCATGATACTTCAAGGCGTGTTGAATACGTCGGGGCTTTTGATAACCGCTGAGCAAAAGCGCAACATCATCATAAAAAATTCGCGGGCGCCCTTTTCCGTGATGTATATTTTGTCCCAATACCCATTGCCGGCGGCCATGGTTTTGTGTATTCTTGTATTTGGCGGCGCAACGGTGATGTTTATGACCTTCCGCAACCGTATGCAGGAAAAGCAAAACATGATGCTCCGAATTAAGAACATCGAATTGCAGTCCGCCCTTGATGCGGTTGAATCGATGCGCCGCGACCGAGACACCTATAAGAGCGAGTCGGAGACGGATAAACTTACGGGGCTTATGAACAAAGTCACCATGGAATCTTTGTGCGCCTATCGTTTGTCAAAATTTCCCGCAGGGCTTGCCGCTGCCTTGTTTATCGTGGATTTAGATCATTTTAAGGAGGCCAACGACACCTACGGTCATCAGTTCGGCGATGAGATTTTGACGGCGTTTGCAAGCTCTTTGCGAGGGATTTTCCGCAGCACGGACATTGTGGCGCGCTTTGGCGGTGACGAGTTTGTGGTGTTTATCGCCGTAATCCCCGACCCCGGCATTGTAGAGAGAAAGGCGCAACACATCACGCAAATTGCCCGCTCGATAGTCATAAATGACCAAACGGCGAAAATTACCGCCAGTGTAGGCATTGCCATTTCCCCCGAGCATGGCAAAACCTACGACGAAATCTTCAGAAACGCCGACCGCGCTCTTTATCAGGTAAAGGAGAACGGGCGCAACGGCTATTGCGTTTATCAACAAAACGTGGTGCATAAATAAAAAACAGAAAAGCAGGCCGCGTTTTTTCGCGGCTTTTATTTTAAGAAAAATATCTGCAAAAGAAAAATATCTGCAAAAAAAGCAGGATTTTTGCAAAACGTGGGGAATTTTTAATCCTATCGAGATTTATTAGGAGGTATACAAAAGATGAAGCTGAGACAAAAATTTGTCGTGTTGGCGGCTTTGGCCGGTCTTTTGATGACCATCATTTCGGTTGTAGGCTATTTTAGCGCGTACAACAATTTGGAAAAGAGCGTCGAAGAACAGTTTGGCGAAACCGTCGGAGCGCAAAGAAACGCGCTTGACGGGTGGCTGAAGGAAAAAATGGCCATCGCCACGGGGGCAAGCTATTTGCTCACCGAGTTTAACGGCAACGAAACTTTGGTTCAACAAAAGGAAATGTTGTCTTTGATTAACGGCGACCCGGATATTTTGGAGCTGGGCATCGGCACGGAGACGGGTTTCTTCCAAGGTTATCACGCGGGAAACAAAACGGGGCAGATTGACCCCCGTGAGCGCGGTTGGTACAAAGACGGCAAAGCGGCGGGCAAAACAGTTTACACCGAGCCGTATGTGGATAAATTCACCAACGAATTGGTAACGTCGGCGGTTTCGCCCTTTAAGGCCAACGGGCAGTTTGCCGGCACATTGTTCCTTGACGTTAAATTGGCAACCTTGGATCAAGAAGTGTCCAAACTCAACTATCAAGGCAAAGGCGAAGGCATAATCTTTGATAAGGCCGGCGAGGTTTTGGCCACCAGCGGCACGGCGGAAAAAATGTCAAACGTTCGCGACATCCCCGGCATTGGCGCACATTTTGACGAAATGATTAAGAACGACGAAGGATTTTTCGTCGTTGAAGGCGTGGGGGGCATGGATGATGCCGTGTTCGCCTTTGCCACCGTGCCTACCACCGGTTGGGTTGTGGGTCTTTCCGTTCCTTATGATTTCGTTTTTGCCTCCGTCAGCAGTATGCGTTGGACTTACGCCATACTGACCATTGTCGGCTTGGTGCTTATGCTTGCTCTTTGCATGAAATTTGCTTCGAGCATCACGACGCCCATTGCCGCTCTTGAGCATCATGCAACGGAACTTTCCAAGGGCAATTTGCGCATGGACGACATAGCCATTGACTCCGAGGACGAAATAGGTGCCATGACCAAAGCGTTCAACGCAATGAGCCACAGCCTTCGCACACTCATAAAGAAAATGGCCACGACCTCCGAGCAAGTTGCGGCATCCAGCCAAGAGCTGACTGCCAACGCCCAACAATCGGCGGAAGCCTCGGTACACGTAGCCGAAACCGTGGGCGATGTGTCCGCCAATGTTGACAGACAGCGCGAAGACATAGACGGCGCAAAACAGAGCGTCGATTCGGTGTTTAACGACATCAATCAGATGGCGGAAAAAGCTCGCACGGTTACGGGCGTATCCGCAAGAACCGCCGACGCGGCCAAAAAGGGCGCGGCTCTCATGGACGACGCTATCGCCAAGATGGGACACATCGAAGAAAGCGTCATGGAATCGGCGGAAGTAGTCAAGAAATTGGGCGAAAATTCTCAGCAAATCGGTCAAATCGTCGAGGCAATTTCTTCTATCGCCGAGCAGACCAACCTCCTTTCCCTCAACGCGGCCATTGAGGCGGCGCGCGCCGGCGAACACGGGCGCGGGTTCGCCGTTGTCGCCGAAGAGGTACGCAAACTTGCGGCCGAATCTCAGGTATCCGCCGAAAAAATAAAGGAGCGTATTGCTTCCATTCAGCACGACACCACTCAAGCCGTGGAATCCATGCAAAACGGCACCAACGAAGTGCAACAGGGCACAAAAGCCATTCGCGAAGTCGGCGGGCAGTTCCGCGACATCATGGGCATGGTTGACGGCATAAACAAACAAATGACGGAGATAAACAATTCCGTGGGTACGGTTTCGGAAGGCGCAAGCCGCATCGTTACCGCCGTGGATTCCATCGACGCCATGAGCCGCAAGACAGCCGAAAACACCCAGACTATTTCGGCGGCCACGGAAGAGCAGTCTGCCTCCAACGAGGAAATTGCAGCCGCCTCCCAGTCTTTGGCCAACCTTGCGGGAGATATGCAAGAAGCTATAGGTCAGTTCAAACTTTGATTATTTTGTCGGCGTAACGGCAGAATATATCCCCCTTCGCGAGAGTGTTTTCGCGAAGGGGGCTTTTTCTTGGGGGATTTGTTATGACGAATACAAAAGCGATAATAAACGGCCGGGTAATAACGCCCGATTGGGGCGGCAGTTTTGCGGTTAAGGAAAATCATGCCTTGCTTTTCGACGAAAAAATAAAGGCAATAATGCCCATGAATTTATTTGACGGCGATTTTGCCGCAGAAATTTTCGATGCCCATGGCGATTACGTTTCGCCGGGGTTTATCAACACTCATATTCACGGTTCTTGCGGTTTTGATGCCATGGACGGCACGACGGAGGCGTTACAAGCCATGCAACGATTTCAAGCCAAAACCGGCGTAACGGCAATGCTCCCCACGACCATGACCATGACAACGGAAAAAATTTTTGCGGCTCTGTATAACATTCGCCGAGTGGCGGAGGATGGCGGCGTGGGCGCAAGGATTTTGGGCGCGAACGTTGAAGGACCTTTCATAAGCGAAAAATATTGCGGGGCGCAGGACAAGAAAAATATAATGCCCGCCGACTTGGGGCTGTTTTCCGACTTCGCCGACATCATAAAAATAATAACCTTCGCGCCGGAAACTTTGGATGCGAAGGCAAGGGAAAATTTTATAAAAAACTGCCGCCGTCATAATATAATCCCATCAATAGGACACACCGCCGCCGATTGTGACACGGCGTTGCAGGCGGTAGCTTTGGGCGCGACGCGCTTTACCCATGTTTATAACGGCATGAGCGGAGTCCACCACCGCCATGGCGGCGCGGCCTTGGCTGCTCTTGCGGCGGATGAGGCGGATGCGGAGATTATCGCCGACAACGTTCATTCATGCGGCGCGGCGCAAAAACTCTTGTATCGCGGAAAAGACGGGAAACACATCGTTCTCGTTACCGATTCCATGCGCGCCTGCGGTATGGGCGAGGGCGAATCGGAGCTTGGGGGGCAAAAGGTTTTTGTGAAGGGCAACGTGGCCGCCCTTGCTGACGGCACAATAGCCGGAAGCATCATAACAATGGACAAATCGGTAAAAATTTTCGCCGACAACGTAGGCTTGCCGATAGAAAAAGCCGTGGAGTGCGCCAGCAAAAATCCGGCGTTGTCCGTAAATGTTTATCACGACTTAGGCTCTCTTGAAGTCGGCAAGCAGGCGGATATAATCCTTTTTGACGAAAATGTGACGGTAAAAATGGTCTTCATCGGCGGAAAAAGTTATGATTAGCCCTGAAAACGGAGTTTTATGTTCTTT
>CAJOQC010000110.1 GCA_905236785.1 uncultured Selenomonadaceae bacterium | reverse complement strand
CCCGCCATTGAATCCGCCCACGCCATTGCCTACGCAAAAAAAATTGCGCCAAACAACCGGGGCAAAATAATGGTTATCACCGTGTCCGGGCGCGGCGACAAGGATTGCGCTTCCGTTGCCCGTTACAGAGGAGAAAATATTTATGAGTAACATAAAAAACGCCTTCGCGCAAAAAGCCTTTATACCCTTTATAACCTGCGGCGACCCCGACATTTTAACCACCGCCGCCACGGTTCGCGCCGCCGCCCAAAACGGCGCGGATTTAATCGAGCTTGGCATACCCTTTTCCGACCCCACGGCGGAAGGGCCGGTTATACAAGGCGCAAATTTTCGCGCTCTCAAAAACGGCGTAACCACGGATAAAATTTTTGAGTTGGTGACTGATTTGCGTCGCGACGTAAAAATTCCCTTGGTGTTTATGACCTACGCCAACGTAATATTTTCCTACGGCGCGGAACGTTTTGCCGCCCGTTGCCAAGAAATAGGCATGGACGGCGTGATTTTGCCAGATTTGCCCTTTGAGGAAAAGGCTGAATTTGCCGACGTGTTTAACCTGCATGGAGTTGATTTAATATCTATGATTGCGCCAACCTCCAAAGACCGTATCGCCAAAATTGCCAAAGAAGCGACGGGTTTTTTATACATAGTGTCAAGTAACGGCGTAACGGGCGTGCGAAAGGAAATAACGACGGATATTGCGGGTATGGTAAACATTGCGCGGCAAAACACAGACATTCCCTGCGCCGTCGGTTTTGGCATATCGACCCCGGCGCAGGCAAAAAAAATGAGCGCGGCGGCCGACGGAGTTATCGTCGGCTCGGCACTCATAAAAATTCTGGCGCAATACGGCAAAGACGCGCCAAAATATGTGGGGGAATATGTGCGACAAATGAAAGACGCGATAGTATAAACCCACTTTCACCAATTTTTAATCATATATATCACCAATTTGGCGGAGCGGGCGGCGGCAAGTTTGGCAAATTCAAAGAAACTCGTCTTGCCGCTGTCGTCGGCCTTGTCAGAAATGGCGCGAAGGATAAGAAAAGGAACGTCGTTCAAAAAACAGCATTGCGCTATCGAGGCACCTTCCATTTCCACGCAGTCGCCGGAGAAATCTTCGGCGATTGCGTGTTTTTTTGACCTGTCGGCAATAAACTGATCGCCGGTGCAAACGCGCCCTTCAACCGCTTTTATGTCGGTCAGAATTTCTCCTATGGCATGGACTGCCTTTTGACGAAGAAGTTCGTCCGCCAAAAATAAATCCTTGCCAACAAAGGGTATTTCCCCCTTTTTCATACCCAAGGACATAGCGTCCATGTCATGTTGCACCGCATCGACGCAAACAACAATATCGCCCACGTTAATATCGTTGTTCAAAGAGCCGGCAACACCCGTGTTTATGACGTGGGTCACGGAAAAATCGTCGATGAGGATTTGAGCGCACATGGCGGCGTTTACTTTGCCCACACCGCATTTTACCACAACAACCTCCGTGTTGCCGATTTTACCCGCGCAAAACTTCATTCCCGCTTTGAGCTTTTCTTCATTAACCTCCGTCGCCGCGATGATTTCTTCGACTTCCAAATCCATTGCACCGATAATGCCTATTTTTGCCATGATGTCTCCTCTTTTTTATGCAGCCTTGGCCAATTCTTCCGCCGCCGAAGTGTAGACCTTGTTCTTTTCCTGCTTGTGTTTAACAACGGGGACTTCCTTTAAGCGTTTTATACGCCCCATGGTAATGTCCCTTGCGCCGTTGTTGTCAAGATACTCTGCCACTGCGTCCTCTATTAGACCGCATCCCTCAATTACGCGAAGATTTTTCAGCATATCATAGCCGTCGCCCCCCGCGAGCATAAAATCGTTTACGGCCATTTTGTAGGTTTTGTTTTCGTCGATAGCCTTGCCCTTTATCATGATTTTCCCCACGCGCCCTCCGACAGGGGCAGTCGGGTCAAATTCAAAAGTAATGCCGCTGACGCTTAAAAAGCCGCCAAAACCTTTAGGATAAACCGCCACCGAATGTTCAAGCATTTCGCGAACAGTTTTGCCCTTTATCTCGGCTTTTTGCAACGTATTGCCAAAGGGAAAAACCGCCAACATATCTTCGCGGGTGACGTTTCCTTTTGGCAAATCGCCTCTGATATTTGCTCCGTTTATCACGGCGATGTCGGCTTTCGCCTTTTGCCTAAAAGCGTCGGCGCAAAGGTTGCCGATGGGCGTTTCGGCATGAAACAACTGTTCCCTGTCCGCGATTAAGCGTCTGTCGCTTTTGGCAAGAACTTCGCCGAAAACTTTTTTGTTGCGCGTCTCCAAATTAGTCAAATTCTTCATCACTTTGGCATCGGGAGCGGCGGCAAGTTTTTTCACGTCGCTTGCGTCCAAAAGTTGCGCTTTTTTGGCCACGATTTTGTAATCGCGCATATTTATGTCAACCCTGCCCAATCGGTATCCGTGCCAACCTGTTTGAACAATAAGCGTGTTGCCCACAGTCATTCCGTCGGCAAGAGCCGTGTGGCTGTGGCCATCGACGATAACATCTATCCCCGGCGCTTCCTTGGCAATTCTTTCACTTGTAAATTCGGAATTTTTGTCAAGCCCCATGTGCATTACGGCTACTATCAAATCTACCTTTGGGCGAAGGGTTTTTACCATCATTTGCGCCGCCTTCACTGGGTCGGCAAAGTCAACGTCCTTAACATACAACGGGTTGGCCATAGTCGCCGTTTCGGGAGTGGTAAGGCCAAACACGCCCACTTTAATATTGTTGGGCAATTTGAAAATATCGTAAGCATCTAAAACAAGGCTGTTCGTGTTCTTTTTGACAATATTTGCGCTAAGAGCCGCAAAGTCCATTTTGCCCGTAAGTTTCATAAGCTGTTTTACGCCGTAATTAAAATCATGATTACCCGGCGCATAAGCGTCGATACCTGCCGTATTTAACAGAGGAATTATGTTCTCGCCGCGGCTTACGTTTACGCGGGGCAAACCATGCAATGTGTCCCCCGCGTCAAGCCACAGCGTATCGCGGTTCTTGGCGCGAACAGCCTTAACTGCCGCCGCCATTTCCGCAAGACCAATCGTTTGCCCATCGTCGTCCCCGGCGACAATTCGCCCATGCATATCGTTGGTATGAAATATAACAATATCGGCATCGCCGCTTTTTGCGCTTACGCCCACGGGCGAAAACACCACCGCCAAAAGCAAGCCGCAAGCACTCAAGAAGCGAAAAAACACCCCGCATTTTTTGTTTGTCATTCTTAATTTGCTCCTTCAAGTTCCAAATTTATCAAATTGTTCATCTCCACGGCGTATTCAAGGGGCAGTTCCTTGGCAATAGGTTCTACAAAACCATGGACAATCATGGAACGCGCTTCGTCCTCGCTTATGCCGCGGCTCATAAGGTAAAAAATTGCATCTTCGCTGATTTTGCCGATTTTCGCCTCATGCCCAACGTCCGCGTTCGCCCCTTCGATGTCCATAACGGGCAGAGTATCGCTTCTTGATAAACTGTCTAGCATAAGCGATTCGCAATTTACGGAACATTTGGCAAAGGGAGCTTTTTTTGTCACCTTCACCGCGCTTCTGTAGGTAGCGATGCCGCCGCCTTTGGAAATGGTGCGGGTGTGAATGTCCGCCGATGTATGGGGAGCGGCATGAATGACCGTCGTACCCGTGTCGAGATTTTGCCCCTTGGCAGCGAAAGTAACGCCGGTAAAGGAGGCGCGAGCGTTTTCGCCTGCCAAAACGCTTGTGGGGTACAGCATGGACACATGAGAACCAAAAGAGCCGGACACCCACTCAATGATGCCGTCTTTTTCCACCAAAGCGCGTTTTGTGTTGAGGTTCATCATGTTTTTCGACCAATTTTCAATGGTGGAATAACGAAGTCTTGCGCCCTCTTTGACAAAGAGTTCCACGCAACCAGCGTGAAGGTTGGTTACGTTATACTTTGGCGCGCTGCAACCTTCGATAAAATGCAAAGACCCATTCTTTTCGACGATGATGAGGGTATGTTCAAATTGCCCCGCTCCCGCCGCGTTTAAGCGGAAATAAGATTGCAGGGGAATTTCCACCTTTACACCCTCCGGCACATAAACAAAAGAGCCGCCCGACCACACCGCGCCATGCAAAGCCGCAAACTTATGATCTTTGGGCGGCACAAGGCTCATGAAATATTCTTTCACCATGTCCTCATGTTCAACGAGAGCCGTTTCCATATCGGTGTAAACAACGCCCTGTTTTACAAGTTCGTCCTGTATGCTGTGATAAACAACTTCGGAATCGTACTGCGCCCCCACTCCGGCCAGGGATTTTTTCTCCGCTTCGGGTATGCCCAAGCGGTCAAAGGTGTTTTTTATGTCTTGCGGCACTTCCCCCCAATCGGCGGTCATTTTCGCGTCGGGTTTAACGTAGGTGACTATCTCGTCCATATTAAGCTCATATAGAGGCGGCCCCCAAGCGGGAAGTTTTAGGCTGTTGTAAATTTCAAGGGATTTTAGGCGAAAATCCAGCATCCATTGCGGGTCATGTTTTCGCGCCGAAATGTCCCGCACCACCTTTTCCGTCAAGCCGCTGTCCGACTTATAAAGGGGCTTGTCATAGTTTTTTATGTCGTACAATGTACGCTCAATGTCCTCGACATAATTTTTTTTGTTCGTCAAAATCAAGCCCCCTCTTGTATGTGGGAAAATCCTTCCCGTTCGATTTTTTCGATGAGATCTGCGCCGCCCTCTTCGACTTTGCGTCCGTCCATAAGGACATACACCTTGTTTACGCTTAGGTTTTCCAAAATCTTAGCGTTGTGGGTGATGATAAGAACGGCGTTGTCCTTGTTATGAAATTTGGCCACACCTTTGGAAACAATTTGCACCGCATCCACGTCAAGCCCCGAATCAGTTTCGTCCAGCAGGGCAAGTTTGGGATTAAGGGTCAACAGTTGCAAAATTTCGCTTTTTTTCTTTTCCCCGCCGGAAAAGCCCACGTTTAAGTCGCGTTTGGCATAGTCGGCATCAATCTTTAATTCTTCCATAGTTGCCAAAAGTTCCTTGCGGAAGGGAATCAACCGTATTTTTTCGCCGCTTGCGGCCGCCTTGGCGGTACGGAGCATATTTTCGACCGTCACCCCCGCTATTTCTTCCGGCGTTTGAAAGGACAGGAACAACCCGCGCCGCGCCCGCTCAAAAGTCTTTAGGGGCAAAATGTCCTCGCCTTCAAAGGTAATGCTGCCCGACGTCACCGTGTACTGCGGGTTGCCCATAATCACATTCATCAGCGTGGACTTACCCGACCCGTTAGGCCCTAAAATCACGTTTACGCTGCCTTTTTCCACGGACAAGCTCAAGTTTTTCAGTATATGCTTGCCATCAACTTCCACGTTTAGATTTTCTATTTTCAAAAAATTTTCCGCCATAAAATTACACTCCGTCAAATATTGCCAATTAACGATTCTGTTTTCGCATTTCGTAAGCCGCCTCGGCGTAACTGCCGTTTACAGCCTTGTCGAAGGTATCATAGTCGGCGGCTTTTTTTATTGAACCCGTTTCCGCCAAGAAATCCGCCGTTTCTTTTAGCGTGTGCGCCAAATTCTTCTTGTCATGACCTTTGCCCAAATAGGCCAATGATTCCGCATCCGTCAGCCACACCAATTCGCTCATGGCGTTTATCGCTTCGTCTGGGCTTATGTTCAGCGTGTTTACAACATCTTTGGCCGCCCCTTTGGGGTCTTTTTCAAAGGTGTCATGGGCATCCATTTGAAGTTTTATAAACTTTTGCAGAAAGTGCGGGTATTTTTCGGCAAATTCCCGGTTGGCCACGCAAACATCAGCGGTGACGATGCCAAGCTCCGCCAAACGTCGGCCGGTTATGACGGTTTTGGCATCGCGAAGCATACCAAGGGTAGGTTGCCAAACAAAGGCCGCGTCAATTTCGCCCCTGTTCCATGCGCCGGGTATTTGCCCTGGTTTCATGTCAACGATTTTTACGTCTTTGGGGTTCACATCAAACATTTTAAGGCCGCTCAACAGGCTGTAATGCGTGGTCGAGCCAAAGGGAACGGCAACTTTTTTGCCCACAAGGTCTCGAAAACTGTCAATGCCCGATGTCTTTTTCGCCACCAAGGACTCGTTTTCGCCTTCAATGTTGTGGATCCAAATCACTTCGTAGTTAATGCCATTGCTTATCCCTGCCGCAATCGGCGCAGTACCCACGGTGGCAATATCCGCATGCCCCGTTTCCAACGCGTTGTTGGCGGAAACTCCCGTTTCGACAGGCATAAAGATAACCTTCGTGCCAAGTTCCTTCTCGCAACGGGATTTTGCCGCCATAAGGTCATTAGGCATACTTTGCATGGCAATAACCACCCGTTCGGGAGATTTTTCCGCTTCCTCGCGGCAACCGGCGACGGCAAAAACCGCCGCGAGGGCAACAGCCGCCGTCAAAAGCGGCAAAATTTTCTGTTTAATCTTAAACTGTTTCATACCGTTACCTCACAATCTTGCATATCATACTGCTTAACTGTCCTCATAGGTCCGCACTCGCAGGGTCAAATTGCGTTTTTCGCAAATTGCACGGCACTTTGTTATTTCTTCGCTGTCTTCAACTTTATCAACCACCGTCAAAACCACCTGCGGCACATACGCCTTGCAGTCTTCGGCGAAACTCAACATAGCCTCAAATGAACCTTCGCCGAAAGTCGAGCGGGTCAATTCAAAGTATCGCTTGGCGTTTGAAGCGTTAAGGCTTATTGATACGATGTCAAGGACACCGCCAAAATCGGCGGCAATGCTCCTTTTGTTTTGCAGGTTGCCAAGGCCGTTGGTGTTTAGTCGCGTTTTATGTTCCGGGTGGATTTCCTTTACATAGCGCAACAACTCCAATAAAGCCTCCTGACGCATGGTCGGTTCGCCGAAACCGCAAAACACAACCTCCGCTACGTTTTCCCACGGCAATTTGTCAAGTTCCGTTTTCACTTCCTCAACCGTTGGCTCTTCCTTTAGCCACAGGGAAGATTCCGCCGCCATTTTCTTTTTCCCCCTAAGGCAAAAAACGCAGGCGCAGTTGCAACGGTTGGTGATGTTTACATAAAGATTTAATTTGTCGGCGGGGGATTTCACTGCCTCGGCAAAGGGTACATATTTTCCGCCGGGCAAAGTCGCGTATAAGATCATATTATCTTAACTCCGTCAAATATTCTTCGATAGGCAATCCGTAATTCCACGGCAAATTTAATTCTTCGGCATAAGCAACGGTTTTATTGACAAAAGCGGCGGCTTTTTTAACCGCGCTTTTAAGCGTCGCGCCGTTAATCAAATCTGCGGCCACCACGGCGGCAAAGGCATCTCCCGTGCCGGAGCGTTCGCCGCCGATTTTGGGCGAAGATACGCTGTCGCACTGCCCGCCTTCAAAAACAAAATTATTTATTCGCCCCGCCGTTTCCATTCCCGTTATTACGATTTTTGCCGCGCCTTCATGGGCAAGCCTTTGCGCCATTTCGTAAAGGGCAGCATCGCCCGCCGCGCCCCCCTTTGGATAGGGTATATCCAAAAGTTCGCATACTTCCGTCAAATTCGGGGTTAAAACGTCCGCCAAGGAAACAAGTTTTCTCATTTCGCGGCACATTTCTTTCGTATATGACGAATAAAGCCGCCCATGATCGCCCATAACCGGGTCGATGATAACAAGGGTATTGTCACGGCGAAACCTCTTGATAAACTCGCCGGCAATGTCAATTTGTTCCGCCGAACCGAAAAAGCCGGTGCAAATCCCGTCAAATTCCAGCCCGTTTTCTTCCCAATTATCTATGTATGGCATCATAAGATGAGTGCAATCGTAAATGTAATGTGAGCTAAACCCCGTATGCACCGATAATAACGCCGTAGGCACAGGGCAAGCTTGCACTTTCATTGCCGAAACAATCGGCAACATGACGGCAAGGGAGCAACGCCCGAACCCCGTGAGGTCGTTTATGAGAGCCATTCGTTTTTGTCGTTTGAATGTGGTTTCTTTCATGAAAACTACCTGTTGTCTACCTTGTCCATGGCATATAAATCATGGCAGTTAAACCGTTCCTGCGCCAGCTTTTCATACTTTGTGCCGGGGCGGCCGTAATTTACATAGGGGTCTATGGAGATGCCGCCGCGAGGAAGAAATTTCCCCCATACCTCAAGATAGCGGGGGTCTAAGAGTTTGATAAGGTCGTCGGCGATTATGTTTACCGCATCTTCATGAAAATCACCATGGTTTCTAAAAGAGAACAAATAGAGTTTTAAGGACTTGCTCTCCACCATTTTAACGTCCGGGACGTATGAAATGTAAAGTGTGGCAAAATCAGGCTGACCCGTTATGGGGCAAAGGGCGGTAAATTCCGGACAGTTAAATTTTACCCAATAATCCCGCTCTTGGTGCTTGTTTACAAAAGTTTCCAAAATTTCGGGGGAATAGTCAAAATTATAACGAGTGTCATTGTTGCCCAACAAATTGATATTTTCTTTTTCCTTATCTCTCGGCATAATATTACCTCAAAAATTTTTCCTCAAAACTGCCAACAGCCTCGGGGCGGCCGAAAAGATAACCTTGAATATAATCCGCCCCCACTTTGTCCGCCAAAAGGCGATAGGCACTCTCTTCCTCCACGCCTTCTATACAGGTACGCATACCCTTTCTGTGACAAAGGTCAACGGCGTATTTAACAAGCAATAAATCAAAATCACTTATTTCAATTTCACGGACAAAGGCGCGATCGATTTTTACAATGTCGCAGGAGAGATTTTTCAGCATGGCCAAAGAGGAATACCCCGTGCCGAAATCATCCATGGCAATCTTTATCCCCAAACGACGAAATTCGTCAAATTCCCGGTTCACAAAATGCCAGTCCGCCACGATGCGGCTTTCCGTCAATTCCAAAACAACGGCCTCCGGCGGCACTTGCCACCTGTTAAGGCAATTTATCACATATTCCCGGAAACTGCTGTCCTTTACTTGGTCGTAGGACATATTAACGCTCACCTTAAAATTTTCGTTAATTCGCCGCCATTTGCGGCAAACCTTAACCGCTTCCTCAAAAATCCACTTGCCCACCGGCAAAATGAGTTTTGTTTCCTCCAGCGTGGGTATTATTTCCATGGGAGCAACCATTTTGCCCTTGGCGTTAAACCAACGCAAAAGAGCCTCCGCGCCGACTAATTCCTGATTTTTGGCATTCACCTGCGGTTGAAAATAAAGCTCAAAACCGGCACAGTTACTCTCCACGCTTTCAAACAGGCTGTCCCGCAAAGCTATAGACCTCAGCCAACGATTATACACTTCTTTGTTAAACAGGCAGTTATTGTTCTTGCCGCCTTTTTTGGCCATGTCCAAAGCCGCTTCGGCATATTTTTGCAAGATTAGATAATCTTTGCCGGAATCGGGGTAAAACACCGTCCCTGCCGACGCAGTGCAAAAATACGGCCGCCCGCTTATTTCGATGGGTTGGGCAAGGCTTCGTTGCAAATCGTTGAAAAATTCGCCCACCACGGTTTCGTTTGCTTCGGGGTAAATAACGGCAAAAACGTCGCCGTCCATCTTGTAAAGGGTCAACATGGGGGGCAAGATATTTTCGATTATCGCCGCCACCCGACGCAAAAACTCGTCGCCCACAATGCGGTTGGCGGTTTCATTGACAAACTTAAAATTGTCAAGCCCCACAAAAATTATCGCGCCGCCTTCGCCGGTTATGCCGCTTGTGCGAAGAGCCATCCTCAGCCCATGTTCAAAGCGGTATTTGTTAAGAAGCCCCGTTACTTCGTCAGCTTGGTTGCGCCCTGCCATGCGGGTTATTATTCCGGCGAAAAGCTCCGGCTCGCCGTCCCGCGACAACCCCAGCCGCCCGCGCCCTCGTATCCATACATAATCGCCCTTTTTTGTTTTCAGGCGATATTCAAGGGCAAATTCATGCACCGTATGTTTTTCCAAAATCGAATTTATCATGGCGGAGTACGCAGGGCGGTCGTGGGGGTGAACAAGCGGCAGCCAATAATCGTTCAGATTCGTCACGACTTCCGCCGGAAAATCAAAATCGCGCACAATGTTTGGCGAAATCATGGTAGTGCGGGTTTTTACGTCCGTGCAATAAAGATAAGCATCCGTAGAATTTTTCAGCAAATCGAAAATAAATTTATGACGTTTCAGCAACGGCGTAAACGGCACTTTGTTTGTATTGCGCATGATGTTTTTCTTTCTTCGCGTCGCTTATTCTTATTGTTGCTCGTTTTTGGCGGCCACAAATTTTTCAAATTCCTCAAGGGGCATAGGCTTGCCGAATAAATATCCCTGCCCATGGCGGCAACCGTTTCTTAAAAGCAATTCTTCCTGTTCCGTGGTTTCTATTCCTTCGCATATTACGTTCATTTCAAGAGCCTGCCCCAAGGACACCACGCCCCGCAATATTATTTCGGCGCGAGGCGACTTTTCCGCCGCCAACAACAACGCCCTGTCGATTTTCATTGTTTCCATGGGCAAATTTTGCAACAAAGTTATCGAAGAATAGCCGGAGCAAAAATCGTCCATAGACGTGGCGTAACCCATACCGCGCAAATCATGAATAATTTGCTTTGCCACATAGCGGGTTTCCTTGGTGTTAAAATCAACGAAAGCCGTTTCCGTAAGCTCCAAATCAACGGCCTTGGGCGGCAGTTCATAGCCGATTAAGACCAACTTCATTCGCTCTAAGTAACCTTCTTCGCTAATGTGCAAAGCGGATTGGTTGACGGATATGGGCAGAAGCATTAACCCCGCCTTTTGGCGTTTCACCTGTAGCTGGCAAATTCTTTCAAGCATATAATAATCAAGTTGGACGGCAAAACCGTTCCGCTCAAAAAGGCCTATAAACTTACCCGGCATCAAAAAGCCAAGTTCCGGGCTGTCCCAACGCACCAACGCCTCCGCGCCGATAACCTGACGGGTGATTAAATCGTATTTTGGTTGCAACCACACCTTAAACTCTTCGTTTTGCAGAGCCTTTTGCATAAGGTCTTCCATTTTTTTCTGCAAAATGAGATTTTCTTGGAACTTTTCGTCGTAAAGCCCGATTTTCCGCCCGCTGAACGCCGCCTCGCCGCGAGCGATAGAGGCCATGTGCATTATATGTTTTACGTCGCCGTCGTGATTTTTTTCCACGGGGGCAATGCCCGCCACATACTCAAAATTAACCGTGGCCTTGCCGATGGTAAGGGTCGAAATATCGTCGATAAAACACTGCGCCGCCGTCATGGGCATAATCTCCGGCGGCAAGTTTACAAGAGCATAAATCATCGCCAATTCTTGGGACACGCAAAAGGCACTAATCCACGAATATTTTTTCCGCACATTTACGAGATTTTCCCGCATACCTTTAAGCAACGTGTCCTCGTCGTATACTTCTTTCAGCAAATCAAGCCGTTCAATATTCACGGACATAACAAAGAAACGCTCTTCGTCGCGGCTTCTTGCGTCGGCGGCGATAAGAAGAGGTGCGTTTTTTCTGAACCATCTTATGTTGTAAAGCCCCGTCGCCGTATTTTTGTATAGGAGTTCGTCCATTTGGCGCATAATAGTTTTCCGTCGGTCGTTGAACCAAACATAACCGCCCGTGCCTGCCGCCGCAACAAAAAGCGCGGTCATGGACACGGCAGAAACAAACGGATTTTCGGCAATAAACGTACTTACCATACAGGCACTCCCCTAAAATTATCGAAAAAAACCAAGCATAACTGTTTTGAAAATTAACCGTCCCTTAGTATAAAACATTTTGCCGCAAATTGATACCGCAAAATAACGGAAATTAGGAAAAATTTCCTAAAATTTTTCAGACATCATGTGAATTTTTGTCAAATGAGTTCATGGGCAGAACGTCCCTGATAAAAAATTTGCCCATGGTGAACAAAACAACGCGCCGATTTTCTTCGTATTATCCAACGGAAAAATGTGGTTGAACAAGT
>CAJOQC010000109.1 GCA_905236785.1 uncultured Selenomonadaceae bacterium | reverse complement strand
TTGCCGACTTTTTTGCCCAAAACGCGGAAATTGGGTTTTATATTCACCGTGAGGAACTTATCCATATTGTCGGTGAAGGTCAGCTTTTTAACGTTTAATTCGTCCTCGGCAATTTCGCGGAAGAAATCGCCGAGCGCGCCCCCCGTCGCGTACATATCGCCGATGGGCTGGCGGTTTTTGATGTTGGCGGCGTTGCGGGCGGCGCGGCCTAAGACCACTATTTTTAGGGTCAAGTCCATGTTTTGTTCAAGTTCCGCGTCAATCCACTCTTTTCGCACCGTGGGGAAATCGCAAAGATGCACGCTCTCCGGCGCGGTTTTGTCAACGTTCGTCACCAAATTGCGATATATGTTCTCCGTCATAAAGGGAATCATGGGGGCGGCGGCCTTGGCAAGGGTCACAAGGGCGGTGTAAAGGGTCATGTAAGCGTTGATTTTGTCTTCTTCCATTCCCTTGCCCCAGAACCGACTGCGGCTTCTGCGGACGTACCAGTTTGAAAGCTCGTCGGTGAACACCGCCAAAGCCTTGGCCGCTTCGGTGACTTTGTAGGCGGCAAGGTTTTCGTCCACGGTTTTTACCATGGTCATAAGGCGGGACAGACACCACCTGTCCATTACGGGGAGTTTTGCGTAATCAAGTTCGTACTTTGTGGGGTCAAATTCGTCGATGTCGGCGTAAAGCACAAAGAAGGCGTAAGTGTTCCAAAGAGTGCCCAAAAATTTGCGCCTGCCCTCTTGCACCGCCTCGTCATGGTAGCGATTGGGAAGCCATGGCGCGCTGTTTTCGTAGAAATACCACCGCACCGCGTCCGCGCCGTGAGCCAAAAGCTCCGTCATGGGGTCTACGGCGTTGCCCTTGGACTTACTCATTTTCTGCCCGTCCTTGTCGAGGACATGGCCAAGCACAATTACGTTTTTGTAGGGGGCAACGTCAAAGAGCAGGGTGGAAATGGCAATGAGGGAATAGAACCAACCGCGGGTTTGATCAACCGC
Source organism: uncultured Selenomonadaceae bacterium (assembly GCA_905236785.1). Taxonomy (GTDB): domain Bacteria; phylum Bacillota; class Negativicutes; order Selenomonadales; family Selenomonadaceae; genus CAJORE01. The sequence goes on along the minus strand of CAJOQC010000109.1, from coordinate 1,775 downwards.
CTCGGAAATAAAATCGGCGGGGAAACGGTTCTCAAAAATTTCCTTGTTCTCAAAGGGATAATGCCATTGAGCAAAGGGCATAGCCCCGGAGTCGAACCAGCAGTCAATGACCTCCGGCACGCGATGCATTTCCTTGCCGCACTTTTCGCAGGGGAAAGTCACCTTGTCCACATAGGGGCGGTGCAGTTCGATGTCTTCCGGGCAATTTTTGGCCAAGCGGCGCAATTCTTCGATTGAACCCACGGAATGTTGATGGCCGCACTCGCACTCCCACACGTTCAGCGGCGTACCCCAATAGCGGTTGCGGCTTATGCCCCAATCCTGCACGTTTTTGAGCCAATCGCCGAAACGCCCTTCGCCGATGCTTTTAGGGATCCAGTTTACCGTGTCGTTGTTTTTGATGAGTTTGTCGCGCACGGCGGTCATGCGGATAAACCATGACTCGCGGGCGTAATAAATAAGCGGCGTGTCGCAACGCCAACAATGGGGGTAGCTGTGTTCAAAGACGGGCGCCTTAAACAGTTTGCCCGTTTCTTTTAGGTTTTTCAAAATCAAGGGGTCGGCATCTTTTACGAATACCCCCGGCCAATCCGTGTCTTCGGTCATTTCCCCTTTGGCGTTCACGAATTGCACAAAGGGCATATCGTTGTTGCGGCAAACGCGGTTGTCGTCCTCGCCGAAGGCCGGGGCGATATGCACGATGCCCGTGCCGTCCTCGGTGGTCACATAATCGTCGGCCACCACAAAGAAAGCCCGTTTGTTGATTTTCCCTTCGGCGTAGGGGTACAGAGGCTCATAATCGCGGCCTACCAAGTCCGCGCCCTTCACACGAGCCAAAATGTCCCGTTCGCCCTCTACGCCGTCGAAAACTTTTTCCACAAGCGCTTCCGCCAAATAATAAACCGTGTCGGCAACGCGAATTTTCACATAATCCACATTGGCGTTGACGCAAAGGCCAAGGTTAGATGGGAGCGTCCACGGCGTAGTCGTCCATGCCAAAAAGTATGCGTCCTCGTCTTTTACCTTAAACTTCACCACGGCGGAGCGTTCCTTTACGTCCTTATAGCCTTGGGCAACTTCGTGGGAGGACAGGGGCGTGCCGCAACGGGGGCAATAGGGGACGACTTTGTAGCCCTTGTAGAGAAGCCCTTTTTGCCAAATTTCCTTCAATGCCCACCATTCGGATTCTATATAGTCGTTTTCATAGGTGATGTAGGGGTGATCCATGTCCGCCCAAAAGCCCACGACTTTGGAAAATTCCTCCCACATTCCCTTATACTTCCACACGGACTCACGGCATTTTTTGATAAAGGGTTCGATGCCGTATTTTTCTATCTCTTCCTTGCCGTTTATGCCCACGGCTTTTTCAACTTCAAGCTCCACCGGCAGGCCATGGGTGTCCCAGCCCGCCTTGCGGAGAACTTTTTTCCCCTTCATGGACTGATAGCGGGGGAGCATATCCTTTATGACGCGGGTCAAAACATGGCCTATATGAGGCTGCCCGTTGGCCGTGGGCGGCCCGTCGTAGAAAGTGAAGTTGTCTGCGCCTTCTCGTTGGTCGATTGCCTTTTGGGCGATATTGTTCTTTTGCCAAAATTCGGCGATTTCCTTCTCCCGCTCGGCAAAATTCAAATCCGTTGTTACTTTTTGGTACAAAATATATCCCCTCCGTTAAAGTTTATCAAAGAAATGGGCATCTCTAAAAACTCGCTTTTATACCTCCTCCCGTCGGCTACGCCGACACCCTCCTCCAAGAGGAGGGCTGATTTAAGCCT
>CAJOQC010000108.1 GCA_905236785.1 uncultured Selenomonadaceae bacterium | reverse complement strand
TAAAATATAATTTGTTTTATCATGACGAGCGAGGAATAGGAAAATGGGAATGTTTTTGGGCATCGACGCGGCGGCCTCCGGGCTTACCGCCGAAAAGCTCCGAATGGACGTAATAAGCAACAACATCGCCAACGCCAACACCACGCGCACCCGTGAAGGCGGCGCGTATCATCGCCGCTATGTGGTCTTTGAGCCGCGTACACCAAAAACCGGCCGCGACTTTGAAAAATTTTTGCATATTTCTTTGGGCAGAAAAGACCCCAAACCCGGCGAAGGCGTTCGCGCCGTCGCCATTGAGCGGGACACGGCGGACGGTCCTTTGGTTTATGATCCGGGGCATCCCGATGCCAACGCCGAAGGGTATGTGGAGCATCCAAACGTAAATATTGTGGCGGAAATGGTTGACATGATAACGGCCTCCCGCGCTTACGAAGCCAATGCGGCAACGATTAACGCCGCCAAGAGTATGGCGCAAAAGGCTATGGACATTGGGCGGCAATAACGAAAAGAGGCGATAGCTGATGGAAATTGAAGCACTGCAAATGACACCCGTCAAAATGAGCGCGACAAGCCACCTTGGGGAAACACTCCCCAAAGAGGAAGTCATGACTTTTGGCGAGTATTTGACGGATGCTTTGAAGAAAACCAACGCCTTGCAGTTAAAAGCGGACGAGCGGACGGCTGCTTTAGCGGCGGGCAAAGTTGAAGATATATCGGAAGTAATAGTTGCGGCGCAAAAGGCCGAGATAGCCATGCAACTGACCCTTCAGCTTAGAAATCGTGCGGTCAGCGCTTATCAGGAAATAATGAGAATGCAGGTATAATTTCTGACCGTTTAGACAATTACCGGAAGGGTGAGTTTTTTGGCAGATTGGAGAGAGCGTTACCGCCAGTTCTTGGAACGGTTTGACCAAAGACAGCGGTATATACTCTTGGGCGTTGCTATACTTCTGGTCTTAGCCCTTTTGGGCGCGGCCTTTTGGTTGAGCAGCAAGCCGGACATGGTGCCCCTTTTCACCAATATGGAAGCTAAAGATGCCGGTGAAGTGGCGGCCAAACTTCAGGAAAACAAAGTTGAATACAAAATAGAAGAAACTCCGCGAGGCACGACCATTTTAGTGCCGTCGCCAACAGTGCATGACCTTCGTATGTCTTTGGCCGTCGAGGGGTTGCCGCGAGGCAACAAAGGCTTTGAACTGTTTGACGACAGCAAGTTGGGGGTTACGGAGTTTCAAAACAAGGTTAATTATCTCCAAGCTCTGCAAGGGGAATTGACCCGTACAATCGAACAAATTCACGCCGTACAAAAAGCGCGTGTTCATATAGTTTTGCAGGAAGACAGCCTTTACAAAAAGAACGAAAAACCCGCCACAGCGTCTATAATGCTCATGCTGATGCCGGATTTGCCCGAAGAAGAACAGCTTACCCAAAAGGAAATAAAAGGCATAGTCAACCTTGTCGCCCACAGTGTTCAAAGTCTTTCGCCGGAAAACATAACCATTGTTGACGATACCGGCAAGATATTGAACGACCCCGACGAAGAAGGGGATATGAACGTCGGCAAGCAAACCATGACACAGCTTGAGATGACGCGAAAAGTCGAGGTTCGCTTGCAACGCAATTTGCAAAGCCTACTCGATCAAACCTTGGGGGAAAGAAAAGCCATAGCGCAAGTCAGCGTGGAACTTGACTTTGACCAGCGGCAGACCGACAGACAGATATTTACGCCGGTTGTCGATGAATCCGGCATTATTCGCAGTCAACAGGATATAAACGAAACCTACAGCGGCACATCCACCATGCCGGGGGGCGCGGCCGGAATACAGAGCAACGTACCCGGTTACGTCGCCGAAAACGGCAACGCCAATGCGGACTATTCCCGCGCCGAATCCATAAAGAATTACGAGATAAACGAGGAAAAGCAGAAAATAGTTGCTGCGCCGGGGTCTATTCGCCGCCTTACCGTAGCCGTTTTGGTTGACGAAAGCGTCGATACCGCGCAACAGGAAAGTTTGGTGCGGGCGGTGAGTTCCGCCATCGGCATAAACCCGGAACGCGGCGACACAGTGTCCGTAGAGCCGTTGCCCTTTAGCACCGAGGCCGCCGACCGCAGAGCCGCCGAAGAAGCAGCGGAGCGGGCGCGTCAAGAACGCATGATGTATATTGCCATAGGGCTTTTGTTGCTCTTGTTGTTGGCAATAGCCGCGTATTTGTGGTGGCGCAGGAAGAAACGTTTGCAGGCCGAGGCCGAGGCTGCCGAGGCAAGACGGCTTGAGGAACTTGAACAACAACGAATTGCCGAAGAATTGGCGGCCGCCGAGGCCGCCGCTGCAGCAAGAGCCGAAGAGGAGGCCGCCGCTGCGGCCGCCGCAAGAGATGCGGCGTTAAGAGCCGCAGCAGGCTTACCGCCGGAAGGAGAAGAGGAAATGCCGGCCGAAGAAGAACTCACCGAAGAAGAAAAACGTCAGCTTGACGAAAAACAAACGATACTCGATCTTATCGACACGCGACCGGCGGAAGTTGCCATGTTGGTAAAGACGTGGCTTGCGGAGGAAGAATGACATGGCAAAACGCGATATGTACGACGACGAGCCGGAAGAGCAGGAGTTTACCAACCAACAAAAGGCGGCGGTTCTCTTTATCGCCTTGGGGCCTGAGTATTCGGCAAAACTCTTTACTCACCTTGACGACGATGAAATTGAGCGTCTTACTCTTGAAATTGCCAATCTAAAACAGGTGACGCCGGAGCAAAAAGCGGCGGTAATAAGCGAATTTTATCAGATGGCCATGGCGAAGGATTACATATCCTCCGGCGGCTTGGAGTACGCCCAGAGCGTTCTTGAAAAGGCTTTGGGCTCCGATAAGGCCATGGACATAATAAATCGCCTTACCACGAGCTTGCAGGTTCGCCCCTTCGACTTTTTGCGAAAAACAGACCCGTCCCAACTTCTTAACTTTATTCAAAACGAACATCCGCAAACAATCGCTCTCATCATGGCGTACTTAGAGCCGGAGCAGGCGGCAACGGTTTTGGGCGCGTTGCCCCCGGAGGCGCAAGCGGACGTAGCAAAAAGAATTGCCGTCATGGACAGGACGTCTCCTGATGTTATCCGCGAAGTGGAGCGGGTTTTGGAGCGGAAGCTGTCTGCGCTTATGACCCAAGATTTCACCACCGCCGGCGGCGTAAAGGCAATAGTCGAGGTATTGAACCGCGTGGATCGTACCACGGAAAAATCCATCATCGAGAGCTTGGAAGTTGACAACCCCGAACTTGCTGAAGAGATTAAACGCCTCATGTTCGTGTTCGAGGATATTGTCATGCTGGACGACCGCTCCCTGCAAATGGTACTGCGCGAAGTGGACAGCAAGGATTTGTCTTTGGCATTGAAGGCCACCCCCGCCGAGGTTGCGGAAAAGGTCTACAAAAATATGTCCAAACGCGCCGCCGATATGCTCAAAGAAGAAATCGAGTATATGGGTCCCGTTAAAATTCGTGACGTTGAAGAGGCGCAACAGAAGGTTGTCAATATTATCCGCGTCCTTGAGGACAAGGGCGAAATCGTTGTTTCTCGCGGACAGGGGGACGAGATGATTGTATAGTAAGGTCATCAAGGGCTTCGTGTGGCAAGAGGACAAGTATCGCATCGAAGTGCCGACGGGAAAACCTGAGGAAGAGGACACGGACGAAGACGCCGACGAAGAAGAGGATTTTGACGACGAGGACGAAGAAGAAGAAAAAAAGCCTGCTTACGACGAAGAAGCCGTAAACAACATGATGGCGGAAATAGCCGCCAAAGAACAGCGGGCTATCGAAAAGCTAAAAGATGCCGACGTTCGCGCCGAAATTCTTATCCAAGAGGCGCAGGCCGAGGCGGACAAAATAAAACAGGCGGCAACAGAGGAGGCGGAAGCCCTTCGCGCCGCCGCAAAAGACGAAACGGAAAAACTGCGCGCCGATACCACGGCAGAATGTGAAGAGATAAAGACAAAAACCACCAAAACAGCCCATGACGAAGGCTACAAAAAAGGTCATGACGAAGGCTATGCCGTGGGGCACGAAGAAGGCATAAAAGCGGCGACGGAAGAAATGAAAGACCGCATGAAAGAATCCGTCGAGTACGCCGAACACGTCCTGCAAACCGCCAAGGAGGCTACGGGAGATTATCTTTTGCAGGCGGAGCAGGATTTTGCCGAAGTTGTTATGCGCGTGGTGGAAAAGGTAATCCCCCAACATTTTATTGATGTGCCGCAGGTTATTTTGCCGGCGGTGCGCCAAGCCCTTGCCAAGGTTCGCGACCAAAAGGAAATTATAATTCATGTCGCGCCGGATTGTTATGACTTTGTGCTTATGGCGCGGGACGAATTTCGCGCCATGCTGACGGGGGGCAACGCCAACCTTGAGGTACAGTCCGACGAGAGCCTAAAGCCGGGGGACTGTTTGCTTGAGACCCCCAACGGCAGTGTGGATGCGCGTTTGCAAACTCAACTTGAGATGTTGAAAGAGGCCGTAAAAGGCGTGTTGGCGAAGGAAATAAAATAAAAATATAAGATGGTGAGCTTATGGAAATCAATATCGACAAGCAGAAATTCTTAAACGCCGTTGACGGTTGCGTCCCCATACAGCTTACCGGCAAAGTGACGCAAGTTATAGGTCTGGTTATAGAATCCCAAGGGCCGCCCGTAAGCGTGGGCGAACTTTGCTACGTTCATTCCCATTTTTCGGGTCAACCGCCCGTTCCGGCGGAAGTGGTGGGCTTTCGCGACGGCCATGTAATGCTTATGCCCGTAGGCGATATGCAGGGCATAGGGCCGGGGTGCGAAGTTATTTCCGCGCAAAAAACCCTCAAGGTGAAGGTGGGCGACGAACTTTTGGGGCGCGTTCTTGATGGGCTTGGCAACCCCATGGACGACAAAGGACCGATACTTTCGACGGAAGAATACCCGCTCACTGCGCCGCCGCCGCCGCCCCTTACCCGCCCGCGCATAAACGAATCCCTTTATGTCGGCGTGCGGGCTATCGATGGGCTAATCACAATGGGGCAGGGTCAACGTATCGGCATTATGGCGGGGTCGGGCGTGGGCAAATCCACGCTCCTTTCCATGATAGCCCGCAACACCGAGGCGGATATAAGCGTTATCGCCCTAATCGGCGAACGCGGTCGCGAAGTGCGGGATTTTATCGAGCGCGACTTGGGCGAAGAAGGGCTAAAGCGGTCGGTGGTGGTGGTGGCCACATCCGATCAACCCGCGCTTGTTCGCCTCAAGGGAGCAATGACCGGCACGGCTATTGCCGAATATTTCCGCGACAAGGGGCATAAAGTCATTTTGATGATGGATTCGGTGACGCGTTTTGCCATGGCACAGCGCGAAGTGGGGCTTACCATAGGCGAACCCCCCGCCACTCGCGGCTATACGCCGTCGGTGTTTGCGATTTTGCCGAAACTTCTTGAGCGGGCGGGAACAAGCGACACCGGGTCAATCACCGGCATATATACTGTTTTGGTTGACGGCGACGACATGAACGAGCCTATTGCCGACGCGGTGCGCTCCATTTTGGACGGGCATATCGTGCTGTCAAGGGCGATAGCGGCGCAAAATCATTTCCCCGCCATCGACGTTTTGCCAAGCGTCAGCCGCGTAATGAATGAAGTTGTCACGAAAGACCACCTAAAGGCGGCGCAGCAGATGCGCTCTCTTATGGCGGTGTATAAAGATGCAGAGGACTTAATCCATATCGGCGCGTATGTGAAAGGCTCCAGCGCGAAAATTGACGAGGCGGTGCAAAAAATCGACAAGATTAACGATTTTCTGTGCCAAGATATTTACGAGGTTGACGATTACGACACCACGGAGAAAAAACTTTTGGGCATCAGCGGCGGTAAGTGAGAGCCATGAAAAAGTTTAAGTTTCAGCTTGAAACCCTCCTAAAAGTTACCCGCATGAAAAAGGAGGACGCGGAGGTAAAATTCGCCGAAGTTTCCCGCCGTCTTGAAGAACAAAAACAAGTGCTAAACACCCTTTTGGAACAAATGCAACAAGGGCAAAAAGACTACGAAGCCTTGACCGAAGAAGGAACAAAGGTGACAATCGGCAAGATTATGACCTTTAACAGTTTCTTTGCGTGGAAAAGGCAACAAATAGAAAATCAGCAACAGACCATATTAAACACCAGAGCCGAACGTCAGGAACGGTTGAAGGAACTCATGAAAGTCATGAGTTACTTAAAAAGCATCGAACAGTTAAAAGAAAAGCGTTGGCAGGAGTACCAAGCCGAAGCTTTGGCGGAAGAACAAAAGATGCTTGACGAAATCGGTCTGCAACTGTCGGTGCGGAGGTAATTAAATGATAAATTTGGAAGGTATACAGAACGTACAGCGGCGTATTGCCGAGATACAGAATCAATTTGCCGAACTGCAGAAAATGCCCATGGTAAACGGCGACTTTTCCAGCCGTTTGCGGCAGGAAATCGAAAAAATGCAAAATGCGGGGAAAGTCGATAATTCGCAAAAAGCAAATAAAAGCCAACAGAGTAAGCAGGATAAAGAAAACGACGATGCTTCGTCTCTCGTAAGAACCGATAAAGCTACGGGTGCTCTTGTGCCGCCTGTCATCAACGGGGAAAATTCCGCCCCCGCCGCAACCGACAGCACGGCGAAGAACATGACATCAACGGACGAAGTGTCCCGTATGTTAAACGATGCGGCGCAAAAATACGGCGTTGACAATCGTTTGGTGGATGCGATAGCGCAGGTTGAATCGGGGAAAAACCAAAAAGCTGTTTCCCCCGCCGGCGCAATCGGCGTTATGCAACTGATGCCGGACACGGCGGCGGAACTTGGAGTAAACCCCTATAACATAAAGGAAAACATTGACGGCGGGGCAAAAGCCTTGCGGGGGCTTTTGGACAGTTTTGGCGGCGATGTGAAAAAGGCAATAGCCGCTTATAACGCAGGCCCTAATGCGGTGAGAAAATACGGCGGTGTGCCGCCTTATGCGGAAACGCAGAATTATGTAAACAAGGTTCTTGATTTGTATCAATGATTTTCTTGCCGAGACAGCGATGCGACGGTTTTTGTGATAATTTGCAGGTGATATGATGTCCTTGAAATTCTGGAAAAGGAAAAAGAAAAAATCCGAAGAAGAGACGGACAACCTTGCCGAAAACAGCGAACAACAAGAAAAAAATAAACCTCAAGAAGGGGAAACGCCCCCTCCCGAGCTTGACGAAAACGGCGAACCCGTCGAAAAAAAGCCCGGTGTCTTAAAGCGTTTGGGCAGGGCGTTTCTTCTTTTGTTGTTGCTCATTTTGCTTGTTATAGCCGGGTTTGTCTTGGGCGTTTACCTGCGGATTATCGATTCCGGCGCGGCGGAAGAACAGCTTAAAAAGCATGATATTCCCATAATCGGCGAGTATCTCGCCAAATTGCCGGTTAAACCCGAAACTCCCGACGAGCCGAAAGAAGAGCAAACCGAACCGCCAAAACAAGAGGCCGCAACGGAAACTAAACAAGATACAGCCCAAAAGCCCGACGAGAAAAAAGCGGACGAAAACAAGAACAAAGACAAAGACAAAGAAAAAGAACAGAAAAAATCAAAGACCATAAAACTTACCAAGGAAGAAATCGAAAAGCAAGCGAAGGAACGAGAAGCTGCCGAGAAAAAAAGGGTGTCGAAGTTGGCGCGGCTCTACATGAACATGAAAGCCCAAGAGGCGGCCGCCGCCCTTCAAAATCTCGACGATAACATGATTATCGCGATTTTGCAGCGCATGGAGGAAGGACAGGCGGCAAAAATCATGGCGCAGTTTGACCCTGCCCGCACGGCGAGAATAACGCGGATTATGTTCGTTGGGGTTCAACAGCGGGTCACGGTGCCGGCCGACGTGGCGGGGCAAAACGAACCGCGGGAAGATTAAAACTTGGTTAAATTTCCGCGAAATGCTTAACTTTTTCGCGAAATTTACGATAAACAAAGTGTAGGAGGTGAGATAATGAATGCCAACAATGTTATGGCAGTGAACGCATCGCCCCAAGGGAAAACAGCAACAACCGCGAAAGCGACTGCGACAAGAGGGCGAAGCGCGAAAGGCGAACAAAAAGGAGCTTTTGAGAACGAACTTAACAAGGTTCGACAAAAAGACCAAGAAGTACAACCAAAAGATGTGCAAGAGGTTGCCAAGGAAGTTACAGAGGAAAACATAACCGTAAAGCAAGATCAAAAACCTTCTGACGAAGAAGGAAACAAGGAAGAACCAAAGGCCGCAGCAAACAACGAAGCGGAAAAGGCCGACGGCACAACAAAAAGCTCAAATGAACAAAAGGACGCAAAAATCGAAAATACGGCAATAATGACCGCGCCGACGGAGAACGCAGACGAAAATGAGGATTGGGTGGAATCCTTAAATCTAAACGTACTTGCGGCAACAAACGGATTTTTGACCGTACCCTCCGCGCCCGCCGACGACCAAGCGGAAGTCAATTTGTTCAGCATAATGCCCCAAGACAAGGCGGCAAGTCAAAAAAGCGACCAAATGCTCGCCATGCTAAGCGGACATTCATTTGTGGAAGAGGAAACGGCGATAAACGAAAATATGTTATTGCCGAAGGAAGGAAAATTACCGTTCCCTCAAAGTTTTCTAAATTTGCGGCAAAACTTGACGGCGGAACAAACGCCCCAAGAAATGCAACCTGTGGATTTAACGGCAAACTTTGCCGAAGCCGAGGATGCGCCCCCCGTAGTTGATAATCGGCAAAATGTGCCGAATGTGCCGAATGTGCAGAATGTGCAGAATATTAACATCAAGGACGAAGTATTAACGGCAAGGGAAACAGTTCCGAACGAAGGTCGAACGGTCGGTGATGCCGCTATGAGGATGCCGTCACAGGCTGCATTGAAATCTATTTCGGAGCAAAGCAATACGGCGAATATGGCGGCGATAAATGCGGCATCGGCCAAGGGAAGCGTGCAACCGCCGCCGACAAATTTGCAAAATACCCCCCCTGTGCCGACGCAAAACAGCTCAAACGACGTTTTGGCGGGCGCGCCCATAAGCATAGAGAATACGTCAAATAATCCCTTTAACGACTTGGCGCAGATGTTCGGTCATGGCCGCGATTTTGGTCAGGAGCGGCAAAATTTTGAAAACAACAGCGAAACCGCTCAATTTGCCGTTCAGCAAGCAACAACCGAGCCTGAACGCGAATTTGTGAGCCAAGTGGCGCAAAACAGCCAAGGGGAAGCCGCAAGCGGACAAACGTCGGCAACAGTTCCGACGGCAGGACACGCCGAAACAGCCCAACAACCTGCGGCGGCAACCCAAAGCACGGATAACCCCGACGCGACGAACAACACAAACAATGTTCGCGACAATTTCAACATTCGCGAGCAGATAGTGGAACAGGCACGGTTAATCCGCAGCACCGAGAACACGCAAATGGTAATCCGCTTGCGCCCCGAACATTTGGGCGAGTTGACGCTGAGGGTGTCGGTGGCGGCCAACGGCGCGTTGAGCGCGTCTTTCCATACGCCAAACGCCGAAGTAAGAGCCATTTTGGAAAACAGCCTTGTGCAACTTCGCCAAGAACTTAACAACCAAGGGTTAAAAGTCGAAGACGTGGAAGTATACGCAGGGCTTGCCGACGGACAACTGCCCAACGGCCAAGGTCAACAAGCATGGCAACAGGGGCAGGGGCAAAACAATGCGGCAAGAAACATACGGGCGGATATGGAAACTTTTGAAGAAACGGCCGCCGGAATCGCGCCGGGCGCAAGTGCCGACGAATTGACGGACAGCGTGGACTACCGTATATGACAGACCGAAAGGAAGGTACATTATGTCGGATTCGACAATATTAAACACAATCACCGTTGACGGCAACACCTACGATGCCGCAAGTTACACCGCCGCCGCCAAAGCCGCGACGCAAACGGACAACAGCGTACTCGGAAAGGATGCTTTTTTGCAGCTTTTGGTGACGCAAATGAAGTACCAAGACCCCCTCGACCCGCAGGACAACAGCGATTATTTGGCACAGCTGGCGCAGTTCTCGGCGCTTGAACAAATGACCAATGTTTCCGACGGCTTGCAAGACGTATCCAAACTCGTAGGCAACATTGACACCTCGGTTTTGGTGGGTCAGTTAAGCAGCATGATAGGCCAGAACATTTCGTGGGATTCCACCTCGCGCTACAATGACGAAAACGGCAACTTGGTGGTGAACACCACGGAACTTAACGGCAAAGTGACGGGCGTAAGAATTGTGGACGGCGGCACATACATTGTGGCCGAGGACACCGAAGGCAATATGCACGACGTGGAAATCAGCAAGGTGAACAGCATAACCGAAGGTTAATCGGCGGATTTTCAAGGAGGAGCAGAACATGACCGACGCAAGGATTTATCTTCCCTCTTCGCCGTTGTTGTCGGTAAACTCCGTTGCGGCAAAAAAAATGCCGCAGGCAAACGGGCAAACATTTGGCGATGCCCTGCGGGAGGCGCAACAAAAAGTTACCTTCTCCAAGCACGCCATGAACCGATTGAAGGAACGAAATCTTGATTTAAGCGAGGACACCCTCGCCAAACTTGACGACACGGTGGAGAAAATGGCGCAAAAGGGCGCAAAGGAATCGCTCATATACCTCGACGACATTGCCATGGTGGTAAGCGTGGCAAACCGCAAAGTGATAACCGCCATGGACGGGGAAAGCGCGGGCGACAATATTTTTACCAACATAGACAGCGCGGCAATTTTGAAGTGAGCCGGACCTACGGACAGGAAGCTCTCGGGCGTTGACCGATTGATACGCCCCGTTCAAAACGCCGCATCGAATGAATAAACATATTTTACAGAACAGGAGATGTATTCATTATGATGCGTTCTTTGTTTTCCGGCGTTTCCGGATTAAAAGTTCACCAGACTCGCATGGACGTTATCGGCAACAATATCGCCAACGTCAATACCACGGGTTTTAAGTCCAGCCGCACCACTTTTGCGGATATGATTTCCCAGAATTTGCAAGCGGCCTCCGCCCCCACCGTCAATCGCGGCGGTATTAACCCCAAGCAAATCGGCTTGGGCGCATCGGTGGCCAGCATCGACCTTATCTTCACCGACGGCTCGCCGCAATCCACGGGCAAAAACACCGACCTTGCTTTGTCGGGCAACGGGCTTTTCGTTATGAAAAACGGCAACCAAACTTATTACACTCGCGACGGCGCTTTTGAATTTGACGGCGCGGGCAACTACGTCCTCCCCGGCAGCGGTCTTTTCGTGCAGGGCTGGATGGGCAACAACGGCGTCATCGACACTGCGTCGGCGGCGGGCAACATCACCGTGCAAGCCGGCAAGGTCATGGCCGCGCAGGCATCGAGCCTTGTAAACTACACCAACAACTTAAACGCCGATATAGAAGTTATTACCGCCATTACCGACGGTACTCATTCTTCCGTTGACGACAACACCATAACAACCTTGACGGCATCAAGCGATACCCCCGTCACTCTAACCCTCAGCAACGGCGAACAGATTATCCAGACCGAAGGCACATACAGCATCGGCGAAAGCATTCCCTTAACGACTACCGTATCTATGTACGACAGCTTGGGGACGGTGCATGACATTCCCGTATATTTCAAAAAAGTTGCCGACAGCGTGGATATAACCGGCGTTGAAACCAACGTAACCGAGCTTGATACATGGTATGTAACTTTGACCAAGCAGGGCTTAACCAACACCGACGGCGATCAACTTTATGACACCGGCAAAGTGGACGCATCGGGGCTTCCCATTTACACCACGGAATCTTCAAGCAGCGTTGCGGCGTTGTCGCCGGTTAAACTGCACAACGGCACAACGAGTTATGTTACCGGCGATGGTAACGGTAACGCGGTTACGCTTATTTCGGACGCGCCCGATGATCCTTCAGAAACTCCGTCGCCGCTTTATTTTACCGGAAGGTATATGTACGATGACAATGGTACATGGAAAGTTGTTGATTCAAACACACCGACCGGTGTTACACAAATTCCTGTACTAAGCACATCAAACAATCAAGACGGTACATTGCGACGCGCTTACTCAACAGATGTCACTAACGGATATTTGCCCGGCAATTACGCGGGAACCTTGTTGGGAACAACGGTTATAACCAGTGTTACCAACGCTCCTTCATCTACCGTAACCGATGAAGTCAGCACTTCTGTTTACAGTTTCACCGAGGAAAACGGTACGTTGACAAAAGTTACCATGCCAGTTGTTAAGTTGCAATTTACCAACACCGGCGCGTATTATTCCCCGGCATCCAGCAACGCCGTTACCACCCTTACTTACACCAACGGTGCGCAAGGTACCGACGGAACCTACTTAAAAGACCCCAACACAGGTATAACCATTGCTCAGACCCAGAGCATGACCCTTTCCTTCATAAACCTCACCCAGTACACCGGCGGCAATACGATTGTCGGCACGGCCAACGGCAATGCAGCGGGTACGCTAAAGTCCATTCAGATTGATGCGTCGGGCATCATCATCGGCAGCTACACCAACGGCGTGCGCCAGAACGAAGCGCAGGTGGCTGTGGCTCAGTTCTCCAATGCCAGCGGCTTGACGAAAATCGGCAGCAGTATGTACGAAGAATCCAACAACTCCGGCGTACCGAACATAAAAACGGCGGCGGACTTGGGCGTTGAAATTACGCCTTCCGCCCTTGAGATGTCCAACGTGGACGTAGCAAACGAATTTGCCGATATGATTGTCACTCAACGCGGTTTCCAATCCAACTCCAAGATTATAACCGTAGGCGACGAAATGCTCGAAACGGTTATCAATATGAAACGTTAATATTTGAGTTTTGCCCGTAAAAGACGGCGGTTGCCTTTTGGCAACCGCCGTCTTTTTCTC
>CAJOQC010000107.1 GCA_905236785.1 uncultured Selenomonadaceae bacterium | reverse complement strand
GATTCCGACGCGTACATAGTATACATGGCGGACAATATCGCCTCGGCAACGGACAGGCGCGAACAAATTGCAGGTACAACAGGCGGTTTTGAAAAAGACTTGCCATTGTCGAGTATTTTTAATTTGTTAAACGGAAATGACGGAAAAGCCGCCTATAACCCGCGCCACACCAACGCCGAGGAAAAAATAAATTTTCCGGGCGAAGACGCGCCGCCCTTTGACGAAGGAGCGTACAAGAAAATTCTTGCCGATATAACCGACAATTTGAAGGGTATCGAATTATCCACCGATTATGTAAATTCGTTGCTTAATGTTTTGGAGGCTCAATTATCCTTTGTGCCGTCTTCCACGAACAAACAAGAAGCGGCGGATATTTCCCTTTATAATCATGTGAAGCTTACCGCCGCTTTTGCCGCCGCCATGAAAGACAGCTTGACGGAAATGAATCAAGGTGATTATCGACAGTATTTATTTAAGGACGGCAAAAATTTTTATGACAAAAAAGTGTTTTTGCTGACGGTTCTTGATTTATCGGGCATACAAAAATTTATTTACACGATAAATTCCGATGGCGCGCTAAAGGCGTTGCGGTCGCGGTCATTCTATCTCGATTTTATGACCGGGCATATTGCCGACATACTTCTTGAAGAATTGGGGCTGACGCGGGCAAATCTCGTTTATGTGGGCGGCGGCAGAGCCGATTTAATACTCGCCGATACAAAAAATACACGGCATATTTTGGCGCAGTTTATAAAGAGAACAAACGCATGGTTTGAAAAATATTTTGATATTGCTCTTTATATGGCCGTCGGGTACGCTTCCGCTTCTTGTAACGACCTAAAGAACGAACCGGAGGGAAGTTACGCCGCCCTTTATCAACAGCGGGCAAAAAGCATAGCCGCTTGCAAGGGGCATCGGTATGATGCGGCGGAAATAATCGGCCTTAACAACCGCGAGTTTGCCGACGATACCCGCGAATGTGCGGTATGCAAACGGGTGGATGCTCTTAACGAAGAAAATCTTTGCGGCATTTGCGCGGCGTTAAAATCCATTTCTTCGTTCATCATGAACGAAAAATATGTTTTTGCGGCGGCCGTGCCGAGCGACAACAGCGACATTTTGCCGTTGCCCGGCGGCTATGGGTTGACAATGGCCGCAGAAAACGACGGAAAACTTTTGTCGCAGACCGAAGGCGTGCGGCTATACAGGAAAAACCGTTTCTTTACCGGGAAGAACTTAGGTTCGCCGTTGTGGATAGGCGATTATCACACGGGAGAAGATTTTGGGGAATTGGCGGAGCAGGCGACGGGGGTAAAACGGTTGGGCGTTTTACGCGCCGACGTTGATAATTTGGGCGCGACCTTTGCCTTTGGCTTTCGCAGGCCGGGCGGCGACCAACGTTTTGTCACCGTGTCGCGGACGGCGGAGCTTTCGCGGCAACTGACCATGTTTTTTAAGCTCCACATCAAAAAGATTTTGAATAACCCCGAATTTACCATGCTTGGCAAGAAAAAAGACAAACGCCATGCCGCCATAGTTTACTCCGGCGGCGACGATTTGTTCATTGTGGGCGCATGGGACGATGTTATCGAACTTGCCGCCGACATTCGCCGAAACTTTGCGCGGTACACCCAAAACGCGCTCACAATATCGGCGGGAATCGGCATTTATCAAAGTTCGTACCCCATAAGCGTAATGGCGCAGGAAACTGCAAATTTGGAAGAAAAATCAAAGATTTTCCCCGGCAAAAACGCCGTAACTTTGCCGAGCGACGGCGGCGAATATGAACTTGCCGACGAAACGGGGCGCAGCATAAAACTTGACGAAGGCACATATTCTTGGGAAACATTGGAAAATCATGTCATCGGCGAAAAGTTGCGTTGCCTTGACGAGTTTTTCGACCTTACGAACACCGACGAAAGACAAAACCAACGGGGCAAAAACTTTCTTTACAATTTGCTTGCCCTTTTGCGGGGGCGTGACGAAAAGATAAATCTTGCCCGCTATGTATATCTTTTGTCCCGCATGGAGCCGGATAAGGACGCAAGCGCGGAAGAAAAGGAACGCTATCGCGAATTTGCCGACAAGATGTACAAGTGGAACTTAAATGACGAGGACACGCGGCAATTAAAAACAGCAATTTTGCTTTATGTATATTTGACAAGGAAAAGGGAGGAAAAAGACGATGCCGAAAGATGAAGATTTTGTGAACAAAGCCGAAG
>CAJOQC010000106.1 GCA_905236785.1 uncultured Selenomonadaceae bacterium | reverse complement strand
GTACCGTAAGCTCCATAGCGGCGGATTTTAGTATGCACTGCGCCAAAATTATTTTTAAGCCGCCATCGTCGTTGTTGTCGATGGGTTTCACAAGGCGCAAAGTCACTTCCTTGTCGGAAAAGGCAACCATTTCCATAACGGCGGCGTTGTTTGCGTCATCAACAGCCGTTATCCGTTCGCCTTTTTTTGCTCGCATGGAATACATAAGATGCGCCGCATCCTCGCCGCCGATTTTTATTTCCTCCGCCAAAATGCCCTTATAAAAAATCCGGCGCATAATTTTACTCTTTCCCATGGCGGGCGACTATGGTAGCCCAACCCTTTTCTTCGCATATCTTAATTAGGGCAAAACCATTTTTTTTCGCCGCCGCTTTTACGTCCTCAAGCCGCTCGGCGATTATCCCCCCCGCCAAGAAATTGCCCTCGGCGTTAAGGTGTTCTTTTACTTGGGGCATGAGCAAAATCACAATGTCGGCTATGATGTTGGCGATTATTAAATCCGCCTTTCCTTCTACCCCCGTCAGCAAATTGCCCACTTCAAGGGTGACTTTGCCCTCGACTTTGTTTTGGCGCAAATTTTCGGCGGCAACCTTGACGGCGGTGGGGTCGTTGTCCCGCGCCAAAACTTTTTTGGCGAAAAGTTTTGCCGCCGCGATGGACAAAATGCCCGAACCGGTGCCGACATCAAAAACTTCGGCATCCTTTTGCCCCAAGGTTTGCAATTCTCTTAAACACATGGCCGTTGTGGGATGCGCCCCCGTGCCGAAAGCCGCGCCCGGATCTATTTCGATAACGGTCTCCCCCTCTTTTGGGGAATAGCTCTCCCAAGTGGGCTTAATTACGATTTTGTCGCCGACTTTTTGCGGGTGAAAATATTTTTTCCATGTTTGGCTCCAATCCTCGTCGTCAAGCTCTGCCATGGCAAGGGGCGAAATTTCACCTTCGGGGAAAACCTCTCGCGTGTATTGAAGACGTTCGTTTATTGACGTAATGATGTCGTCGGCGTTTTCGTCCTTGGGGATATACGCGCTTATTAAAACCGTTTCCGTGTTTTCGGCTTTTTTTAGGTCGGTGTAATCCCACAGTCCCGAATCTATGTAGCGGTTAAGAAGAGCAGGGTCGTCAATCTCCGCCCCTTTGGCGTATTCGGCAAAAATATCCGCCGTTACCTCCGAGGCCGCATGATTTGTCGCTGCCGTAATTTTTAGCCACTTCATACCTTTACACCCGCAAAATAATCGTTTCTTGGCGCGCCGTAATAGCCGCCGTTTATGTTTTGCACGGAAAAATGCTGACCGTTTGCCAGCATAAAGTTGTTCATGCCCGCGTCGCCTTGCCAGTTGTTCACGGTGACTTTGCCGCCCACAAGTTCAAAAGTCAAATTTGCGCCGTCAAAGTTAATCGACTTAAAGTCCGTGTCGTTCGCGCCGAAAAATAAGAGCATATCTTCCGTCCCGCTGTTTAATACGGTGTCTTCGCCGTCGGTGGAGCAATAGAAAAACTGATCGGCGCCGTTGCCGCCCACAAGGGTGTCATGGTCGTTGCCCCAGCCGCCCCAAAGCATATCGCCGCCACTGCCGCTCTTTATTAGGTTGTCCGCAGCGTTGCCGAAGAGCTTCACCGATTTTGTCGAAGTCGATGCGTCTATTTCGTTGGCATACGCGCTGTAAATCGTGCCTTGACTGCCATCAAGCCAAATATCCTTTTCGCCGCCGCTTTCAACGATAATCTTTGTACCCATACCGTCGTAATGAAGGCTTGCGTTCTCGACAAAATTAGTGCCTTTAAGATACGACGTGCCCCGGTGCGCCAAAAAGCGCAAAGCAATATAGCCCGCTGCATAAACGCTTGTGGTGCTTGTTTGGTCGAGAGCCGCTATTAAACTCTCTGCATCGGAAGTAACGTTTCGTATTGTGTTGCGCCGCTCGTCGTCGACGCCATGAACAAGTTCCGCCGCGCCCTCTTTGAACCAAATGGGTAAATTGACAAAAGTTTCTATATTGGCGGCCATGACCGCATGGGTCAGTTCATGAGCCAACACACGGTCGTAATAGAAATCCGTGTCGCTTACCTTGCCGTCGGTAAAATCTTCAAGGCTGTCGGTGTAGGTTTCGTTCATGTTAAGACTGCGCTCTGTGCCGCCGGAAGCTGTTACGACATAGGCCAAAATATCATCGTAGTCTCGGTAAAATTTTATATTCAAAGTTTGCGCTTTTTTTGCCGTTCCAAAACCGATGCCGTAGGAATCGTAAATCAAATTAAGGCTTTGTGGCAACCACCACGTATTAAGGGAGGCAAGAACAGAGGAACGCACGGTTGAATTATCCCCCCAGTATTGCGACCGCCATGAACTGCTCGTCGTGCTTGGCCATACAACCGTGACGTTGCCGCCGTTTGATGATACTGTCGAAGAGGTGGCGGAAGGGGCGGCTGGGGTGGTGTTGTCTTCGGGTACAACGGAAGTTGCGGTTTTCACTGCGCCGCCGTCGGCATCGCTACCTGTTATTGCGCCGGTGTCCTCGTTGTCAAGAATAATGCCGCAGGTATTTTGCAAAAAATAATCCTGCGTAAGTCCATGCACTGTATAATATGCCCGCTCCATTTCGATACATTTAATTAAATCGTCAACGCCCGAAAATTCGGAGCAGGCGCGGACAGCTCCGTCCAAGGCGGCCGTGGCATCGCCTGCGCCGTAATCGGCAAGATATTTAACCATTTTTTTCATCCTGTCAGAGGCTGCGCCCATGTCAATCACTCCTTGTTCGTTTCTCGTCTGTTTATAAACCGTATAAGGTATACATAAGCAAAGTTACAATTCTTAACATATCCTGTTATTATTCGCTGTTGCGTTCCTTGTTTCCTGCGAAAATTTACCGTAAATTGAAAATTTGAAGAATTTAAGCAAGAGGATTTTTCCCCGTTGCGGCGAAATACATTTTCGGAATTTATTTCAAACAAGATTAGACTTTAAGAAAGGAGTTTTACAATGAAAACATGGAAAAAGGTTCTTATAGGCGTTGCGATATTCATGGTTATTGTCATCGGCGCGTTGGGTTACGGCGTTATGAAGATAAGCGACACCATATCGGAAAAAATAGAACCCGATATGGCGCGATACATTACCATGACCGAAACGGAGCAAAATCAATATGTAATCGAACACATGGACGAGTTTTTGGTAATGCTCATAAATCATGGCGAAAACGCCGAAGACAAAGCAACCCTTGAGGCGGTGAAAAACGATCCCGAAATCAGGGAAAGCGGCATCGCTTGGGGGCGTTCCCTGTGCGCCGTCGTTATCATCAACACCGACTCGTTAAAGGGCAAGCTTAACCCTGAGCAAGCGGAAAAATTCAAAAAGGAAGCCGACGAAGAAAATATTCGCGGCGATAAATTCACCAAGGCTCTCGATAAGTATACGAAAAAATAAACAGAAAAATACTGTATACAATTCCCCTTTCGACGAAAAATCTGCTATAATCGTGAGCAGAGTAAAGAAAGGGGATTTTTTATGAGTATCAGCATGGCGGCAAGACATGCCCGCAACAAACGACTTCAAGACGCAATATTCGGCGCGAACGCAGCCTGCCGCAAAGCGGCGGAAAAATTCGGCGGCGAAAAAGTTACCAACGCCACAATAGGTGTTATGATGGACGACAACGGCAAATTGGCATACCTTCCCACCGTTGAAAAAATCTACAAAGAAATGCCCATGACAAGTCTTGTTTCTTACGCGCCCATTTCGGGTATTCCCGATTACCTCGCGGCCGCTACCTCCCTCACCTTTGCCGACAACAAGCCTGAAGGCTATACCGGCGCGGTTGCAACAGCCGGCGGCACCGGCGCAATTCATCATGCTGTCGAAAATTATGCCGAAAAGGGCGAAAAAGTTTTAACCGGCGATTGGTACTGGGGGACTTACAACGTAATTTGCCGCGAAGTCGGCTGTAAACTTACGAATTTTAAGCTGTTCGACGAAAAACAGAACTTTAACATCGGCGATTTTTCCGCCAAGGTTGACGAACTTTTGACGGCTCAAGAGTCGCTCCTTGTCATATTGAACACCCCCGCCCATAACCCCACGGGCTTTGGCCTGTCGGAGGCGGATTGGGACAACGTGCTTGACGTGTTTAAGCAACACGCCGCCAAGGGCAAGCGAATAAATTTATTGGTTGATATTGCCTACATAGACTTTGCCGGCGAAAAAAACGCCACTCGCAGATTTATGAAAAAATTCGGCGCGAATTTGCCGGATAACATTTTTGTTATGATTGCCTTCAGTATGTCGAAAAGCTATACTTTTTACGGTCAACGCACGGGCGCGCTTATCGGCGTAAGCGCAAGCAAAGACGTTATCGATGAATTTAACGAGGTCTGCAAATACTCCAGCCGCGCCACATGGTCAAACATAAATCGCGGCGCAATGGCTCTTTTAACCAAAATCGAGCAGGACTCCGCAATTCATGCCGCCTACGAAAAGGAACGGGACGCGCTTTATCACACGGTTCAAGAACGCGCTCAAATTTTCATGAACGAAGCCAAAGACTGCGGGCTTAACGCCTTGCCGTACACCGGCGGATTTT
This sequence comes from uncultured Selenomonadaceae bacterium, assembly GCA_905236785.1. Lineage (GTDB taxonomy): Bacteria > Bacillota > Negativicutes > Selenomonadales > Selenomonadaceae > CAJORE01. The sequence continues at coordinate 246 of CAJOQC010000106.1, read as the reverse complement.
TCCTTTCCGTACCCACAGCAAAGGCCGCTCAAATTTGCGAAGAACTTCACAAGGAGTTAATCTTCGCCGTGCCACTGAAACTCGGTATAAGGGTTGCGGCTTGTTCCGTCCCCGCCGCGAAGATGCATGGTATCGCATCAAAGATAAAGCAAGCAGAGGAAAGAATCGGCTGATTGTTGCAAAACAAAGGTTGTGGTGCGTTGATTAAAGGAAGCACTGCATAATTCCTCCGTACCCTTGCCGGGT
>CAJOQC010000105.1 GCA_905236785.1 uncultured Selenomonadaceae bacterium | reverse complement strand
GCATTAAAAGCCCCCGCCGCCAAAACAGCCGATAAAACGCAAATTGTTTTCTTCATTAAAAAGCCACCTCGTATGTCCTCATGAAATTGCCGCCGGGGCAATTACATATTCATCTTCCTTATATTTGTTTATGTTTGCTTATGGAAACCTCTAAAAACTCCCTCCGTCAGCCCTGCGGGCTGCCACCTCCCTCCAAGAGGGAGGCTTAAATCAGCCCTCCTCTTGGAGGAGGTATAAAAGCGAGTTTTTAGAGATGCCCTTTTTCTTTTTTCAAAAAAGAAAAAGAGAAAGAACATAAGGAAACACAACAAACACGCACTATGTCAATTTCTTTTGTATCGTCAACACGTTTTTGCCGTCTTTGTGTTCGTAGTTTACATAATCCGCGATTTTTTTGACGAGAAACACGCCCAGCCCGCCGATTTGCCGCTGCTCGGCGGACAAATTTATGTCCGGGTCTTCTTTTGCCAAGGGATTATAGGGCATACCCTCGTCCATGAAAACAAATTCCGCGATTGGCGGATTTTGGCATATTGAGACGCGAATAACGGCTTTGCCCTGTTTGTCGCCGTAGGCGTAATTAGCTATGTTGACGAAAATTTCCTCCACAGCCAAATCAATTTGCAGTCTGTTTTTTGGCAAACATTCAAGGGGCGACAACAATTCTTCGATAAAATCGTTCACTGCGTCTAAATTTTCCACCGTCGCATCAACAATCAGTTCTCTTGTTTGCGTCATTTCCGATTTTTCCATTGTCACACAGCCTCCCCCGCAACCTTTTCTGATCCGTTATACGAAAGCGCAAGCATTGTAATGTCGTCGGACTGATCGGCTGTTTTCACGTGTTCGTCAAGGGACTTGCGTACCGCACCGAGCAAATCTTGCAGCGAATTATTCCCGGCATCTGCGCCGTTTAGCGCATCAAGCAACCGTTGTTCACCGTACAGTTCTTTTTCCGTGTTCAATGCTTCGGTCACGCCGTCGGTGTATAAGAACAGTTTATCGCCGGGCGACAGCGTCATTTCTTGCCCTTTGAAATCCAACTCATCCATACCGCCCATAACAAAATTTCGCTCCACATGAATATATTCAAACTTGTTTTCCTTTGCCCTATAAACGAGGGGAGGATTATGCCCCGCGTTTACATAACCGAATCTGCCCGTCGATAACTCAAGCATACCCACAAAAGCCGTGACGAACATCATCGCATCGTTGTTTTGGCAAAGTTGATCGTTGGTGCAGGACACTAACGGGGCTAAGTCGTTGGAGCCGCCCATTGTCAGCGCGAAATTTTTCAAAATTGTCTTCGATATAACCATAAAAAGCGCGGCGGGAACCCCCTTGCCGGATACGTCGGCTATGGTCACGATAAGATGATTGTTATCCAAAAGGTAAAAATCGTAAAAATCTCCGCCGACTTCTTTGGCGGCGTGCATTGTGGCGTATAAATCAAATTCTTTTTTGTCGGGGAAGGGCGGGAAATCGTGGGGCAACATACTTTCTTGAATGTTCGTCGCCACGTTTAACTCGGTGGCAATTCGTTCCTTTTCTGCGGTAACTCTGGTTAAATGATCCGTGTATGCCTTTAGCTCGTCGGTCATGGCGTTGAAACATACCGCCAAATGCTCTATTTCGTTGCCCGTGTGAATATCAAGTTTCTTGTCCCAATTACCGCTGGCTATTTCTCGCACGCCGTCGGAAAGAAGCAACAACGGTTTTGTAAGTTCGTCGGCAACTTTTTTTCCGGCCAACGGCGAAAGACCGACGATGGCCAAAAACGCGGCGACTATGGCAAAAATCATGAACAAAATGGATTCGTTCAAGGATTCGACAAACTTGCCCGTATTCTGTTCTATTTCCTCACGACTTAATCTTGCGGGCGCAACTACCTCCGCTTCTTCGATTACCGCGCCGAAACTCCACGGGACGCTTTGCAGGGGCGCATAAGCCAAATAACATGACGTGCCGTCAACGTTTATAAGTTCCAGCCCCGTTTCGCTTGCCGCCATTTTTTTTGCCGCTTGCGCTAAGTTTTCGTCTTC
>CAJOQC010000104.1 GCA_905236785.1 uncultured Selenomonadaceae bacterium | reverse complement strand
TGATTTTGGCAGACGCAACGGTTTTGGCCATAGAAGCCGAGCGAACCCTTTTGGTGGAAAGGGACGAAGTGATAAAATTGGCAGACAAGCATAAAATTGCCGTTGTAGCCGTGAGTATGTAATAACTGTTTTGATTGAAAAACCGCAAGCTGACGATTGATTTACTTTTTTGCGGTGAGTAGTATAAAAAGAGAGCCGTTGGCTCTCTTTTTTTCATGGCGTTTTTACGGGAAAAATATTGCAAAAAATGTGTAAATCTCAAATATTTTTCTTTCAAATTCTTGACGCGTGTGCTACAATACGACTGAGGAATCTTATTTTGATACTATTATAAAAGGAGGACGAAGGACATGGACGTAGGGGCAACAGTATCAAGGTCGCTTAATGCAAGCAGCCTGTCGGCAACATTGACCGCCACCAAGAGCGCGTCAAGCGCAAACATCACGGCGGCAGACGGCACGAATTTGTCGGCAACAAGTCAATCCGAGGCGTTTTCGCTTGAAATTTCCTCGACGGGCGTAAGCGTCAACATGACCGAAGGCCAAACGCATGGCGACGCGGTAAAAGGGCTTACCAGCGAACAGGTTGATGCCTTGCAGGAAGGCATTGACAAGGCTTATGAAACCATGATAAAAGTCTTGACGGAACAAAACCTCAAGATGCAAGGTTGGCTCGACGAAGGCATCGGCAAATTTAACTTTGACGGCGTACAGATTGGCGCAGACAGCTTTGGCTTGCCCGCTGTGGGTACAACCCCCGAAGAAGCGCAGGCGGCCATCTCCGAAGGCGGCGCGTACAGCGTGGATGCCGTGGCAGACAGACTCTTCGATCTTGCGTCGGCCATTGCCGGCGACGACATCGAAAAACTGCAAAAGATGCAGTCGGCCATCGACGAGGGCTTCAAGGCGGCAAGTTCCTTCTGGAAAGATGCCACCGGGCAGGACGAAATGCCCGAAATTACCAAACAGACTCAAGAGGCTATTTCGCAACGTTTCACCGATCGTTATGCGGAACTTTTGAAAAATCTCGCCACTTCCGAAGCGTTGGGGCAAGCGGGCACGGCTAACGCCGCCAACGGCGAAACCGCCGACGTGGCTGCGCAGAACGCCGAGGTTGCCGAAGAAGCCGCCGCGAGCGCAACCACCGTACCTGCCGCCGACAACGGCGCAGACGACGGTTTGGCAACGGCAATCAACTACTGATACTATTCGCAAATTGGTTTGTATTTGACCTAAGATTATCTTGTATTTTGTCGGGGCGTTTTTCGGGCTTGTTGCGTTTTCGGCAAACGCCCCGTTTGTTTTTGGTTGAAATTTATGATTTACGATTGCCATATGCATACGCGCTATTCGACGGATTCCGAAATGAGCGCGACGGCGGCCTTAAAACGGGCGCAGGAATTGGGGCTTGGCGCGGTGTTCACCGAACACTTTGATTGCGAGTTCCCCGGTAGCGAGGATTTTACTTTCGATGCCGATGCTTATTTTGCCGAATATTCGCCATTGCGCGGTCATGGGCTGTTGCTTGGCGCAGAGATTGGCATCGCTGACCACGAGAGGGAGAACCGCGCTTTTGTCGAAAAGTATCCCTTTGACATGGTAATAGGCTCTTTGCATCTTTTGCATGGCAAGGATTTGTACCATAAAGAGGCCTATGTGGGTCTAAGCAAAGATGTGGCGTATAACGATTATTTTTCTGCCATGGCGCAGGCGGTGAAAAACCACGCCGGTGTTATGGACGTTTTGGGGCATATTGATTATATTGCGCGATGTGCGACGTATGACGATGCGGAAGTCGATTACGAGTGCTATACCGAGGCAATTGACAATGTGCTCAAGACTGTTGTCGAGTGTAATGTGGTAATGGAGCTGAACACTCGGCGATTGGGCGACCGACAGGCGGGAATAGAGCTTTTCCCCATTTATCGACGCTATCGCGAGCTTGGCGGCAGATACGCCACCATTGGCTCGGATGCCCACAAATCCACGGCGATTGGGGCGCATTTTGACACGGCGTTGCAAATGTTGCAGGCCGCTCGCCTAAAACCCGTCGTGTTCAAAGAACGAAAATTGTTGCCGCTGAAATAGCGGAGCGTTTTCTGATGACAATGCAAACAATGAAAAAAAGTAAAAATTATATAGCGCAAGGGCATAGCTTTTGCAATAAGTTTTAGGAGAAAGAAAATGAAACACATCAAAACAATCAGCAAAGGTACACTTACGGCTACGCTCAAAACGGGCGGCTGCGGGGAATGTCAGGCATCTTGCCAGTCGGCTTGCAAAACAAGTTGCACGGTCGGCAATCAGCCCTGCGCCAAGAAGTGACGCACATAGGGGCTTCTCGATAAAAGAGAAGCTCTTTTTGTTTTTGATGCTTTGTAAAGTTAAGGAAACACTGCATAAATGAGTTCGTGCCATTGCCGAGGGATTTTTTCGGCAGACAAGGAATGACGACGAAGCGTAGTGG
>CAJOQC010000103.1 GCA_905236785.1 uncultured Selenomonadaceae bacterium | reverse complement strand
TTTGACGGTTATTGCTTCTTTGTGCGGCACGCCTTACGAGTTAAAGGGGGATGTGCGTTACTTCTTATCAAGGACGTGGACGAAGCACCCTATCGCGTGGACAGGTGCTTAAACGAATTGTGGCAAAACGGTTTGTTACAGCGAGTAAACGGTATTCTTGTCGGCGATTTCATAAATAACGACAAGGAGAAAAAAGGGACAACCAAGCATAGACGATGTACTTATCTACTATGCCAAGCTGTCCAAAAAGCCGATGATTGAAGGCGTATCGGTGGGGCATGGCAAGAACAATCTCTATCTGCCCTTTGGTTGCCGCGCCACAATGCGCGCCGAACGCAACGGCACAGCCTCATTTTTGGTGGAAGAAACGCCATAATTACTCTTTGATAAAAGTTCCGCTCTATAATAAATGTTGTGGTACACCGATTAAGCAGCACCCGCAACATTTGCAATAATTAAATTGACACCAAAAACATCGGCGTGATATATTTTACATTCGATAAAAAAATTACTTGCAAGGTTTGGCAGGAGGAACTCATGAAAAATTTTCAAAAATATAAAAAAGGCTACTATATGCCCCCCGTTAAGGATTTAAGCTGGGCGGACAAAGAATATCCCGAAAAAGCTCCCATATGGTGCAGCGTGGATTTGCGGGACGGCAATCAGTCCTTGGTTATCCCCATGAGCATTGATGAGAAAATCGAGTTTTACAAGATGCTCATTGAAGTCGGTTTTAAGGAAATAGAAGTCGGTTTTCCCGCCGCCTCCGACACGGAATATGCCCTTCTTCGCCGTTTGGTGGAGGACAATCTTATTCCCGACGGCGTGACCATACAAGTTTTGACCCAAGCCCGCGAACATATCATCAAAAAGACCTTCGAGGCGTTAAAGGGCGTAAAAAACGCCATTGTTCATGTGTATAACTCCACCAGCGTCGCGCAACGTGAGCAAGTTTTTAAGATGAGCCGAGAGGAAATAAAGCAAATAGCCGTTGACGGTGCGAAACTTCTTAAACGCTTGACGGAAGAAGCCGGGGAAAACTATCGTTTTGAATATTCGCCGGAAAGTTTCACCGGCACAGAACCGGAGTACGCCCTTGAAGTTTGCAACGCCGTTCTTGACGTGTGGCAACCCACCGCCGACCGCAAAGCGATAATCAACATTCCCGTCACGGTGGAAATGTCCATGCCCCATGTTTACGCCATGCAAGTTGCGTATATTTCCCAAAACCTAAAATATCGCGACAACGTTATTTTGTCCATTCACCCCCACAACGACCGCGGTTGCGGCGTGGCGGATTCGGAAATGGGCTTGTTGGCGGGGGCGGAACGCATAGAAGGCACCCTCTTTGGCAACGGCGAACGCACGGGAAACGTTGACATCGTGACCCTTGGCATGAATATGTTTGCCTTGGGAGTAGACCCCCGGCTTGATTTTTCCAATATGCCAAAACTGGTGGAACTGTACGAACGGGTTACTCGTATGCACGTTTACGAGCGTCAGCCCTACGCGGGGGCGTTGGTTTTTGCCGCCTTCTCCGGCTCTCATCAAGATGCCATTGCCAAAGGTATGCGCTATCGGGAGGAAAAAGACCCTTCGCGTTGGACTGTGCCATATTTGCCCATCGACCCCAAGGACGTTGGGCGCGAATACGACGGCGATGTCATCCGCATCAACAGCCAATCGGGAAAAGGCGGCGTCGGCTATATTATGGAACAAAAATATGGCATCGAAATGCCAAAAAAAATGCGGGAGGATTTCGGTTACTGCGTCAAGGGCGTGTCCGACCGTCAGCACAAGGAACTTTTGCCCGACGAAATTTATCAAATTTTTATGGACGAATACGTAAACGTGGAGTCGCCCTATAAACTTGTTGATTTCATGCTCAAAAAAGAGCCGGACGGTATGAGAAGCGGCATCCTCGACCTTGAGGAAAACGGCAAGCCACTGTCCTTCAAAGCCCGCGGCAACGGCCGTTTGGATGCCGTGAGCAACGCTCTGCAGGAAAACCTCGGCATAAGCTACAAAGACCTGACATACAGCGAACACGCTTTGGAAATCGGGCAAACGGCGCGAGCCGTGGCTTATATAGGTTTGGTGGGCGCAAGCGGAAAAATCACATGGGGCGCGGGGCTTGACACGGATATAATCACTGCCTCCATTCAAGCGTTGTTTTCCGCCATCAACCGCATGAAGAGCGGCAAATGAATATGAGAAAAGTAACGGCTGTTTTTCCGGCGGCGGGGCAGGGAAAGCGGATGCATCTTCCCGTAAACAAAGCCTTTTTGGATTTGGACGGAAAATCCATGTTGGTTCGTACTCTCCTAAAATTTTCCGCCGCCGAAAGCATTGATTATCTCATTGTCGTCGTTGCCGCCGACGAAATAAACACAACGCAAGAGATGCTAAAGAACGAAAGCGGGCTAAAACCCTACGTCGTGACGGCGGGCGGCAGCGAGCGGCAGTATTCCATTTATAACGGGCTGAAACTCCTGCCCGACGAAACGGAAATTGTCTTGGTGCATGATGCGGCACGCCCCTTTGTATCCGCCAAAACCATCGACGAAGTGACGGCGGCGGCGCGAAAATACGGCGGAGCGATTGCCGCCGTGCCGGAAAAAAACACGGTGAAAATAGTCGATGAAGAAAACCGCGTGACGGCGACGCCGCCTCGGCAAAAACTTTGGGAAGTGCAAACTCCCCAAGGCTTTAGGAAAGATATAATCATGGCGGCCTACGAAAAAGCCGCCGCCGAAAATTTCTTGGGTACGGATGACGCGAGCCTTGCGGAACGTTTGGGCGCAGATGTGCGCGTCGTTATGAGCGATTACAGAAACATAAAAATAACCACCCCCGAAGATGCAATTATCGCGGCGGCGTTTTTGCGGGAAGAAAAATCAAAAATCAAAGGAAGTAAGTGACATGGTTCGTTTTGGTATGGGTTACGACGTGCATAAGTTGACGGCGGGGCGCAAACTGATTTTGGGCGGCGTTGATGTGCCGCATGAATTGGGGCTTTTGGGTCATTCCGACGCGGATGTGTTGGTTCATGCCGTTATGGATGCTCTCTTGGGGGCGGCGGCCTTGGGGGATATAGGCGTTCATTTCCCCGACACCGACGAAAAGTACAAGGGGGCGGACAGCCTAAAACTTTTGGCGGCAGTAGATAGCTTGCTGAAGGAAAAAAATTATTCAATCGGCAACATAGACGGAACAATAGTGGCGCAAAAGCCGCGCCTTGCGCCCTTTATTTCTCAGATGAAAGAAAACATCGCCCGTGTTCTTAATATCCCCGCCGACTGCGTGAACGTGAAGGCCACCACCGAGGAACGTTTGGGCTTTACGGGGCGCGAAGAGGGGATTGCCGCCTACGCCGTGGCGAGCCTTTATACAGGATAATTTTTATTGCGCGGCGCGACAAAACAAAGTATAATGGCAAAGTATTTTTATAATCTTGCATTTATACTCGCGAACAATGAAAGTTGCCAAAACGGGAATTGACCAGCGAGTATATGCACAGAGCGTAAGAGCTTCGCTCGTAGATTCCAATAATCTCTAACATAGGAGGACAATTCATGAAGAAATTGTTGGCACTGATGCTCGTTTTGACCACGGCGATTTTTGCCGTCGGTTGCGGCGGCGCAGCCGATAAGGGCGGCGCACCCCAAAGCAGCAAAAAAATTGTCGTTGGCTTAGATGACAATTACCCGCCCATGGGCTTTAAGGACGAGAACAACGAAATTGTCGGCTTTGATATCGACCTTGCCAAAGAAGCCGCCAAACGCCTCGGACGCGAAGTTGAGTTTAAGGCTATTGACTGGGCGAGCAAAGAGGCCGAGTTAAAAAGCGGCCGCGTGGACATTCTTTGGAACGGCCTTGACATCACCGAAAAGCGCAAGGAAAATATGCTCTTTTCCGACCCCTACATGGACAACAAGCAGATTGTTTTCGTGTTGAAGAGTAAGCCTGCCGCAATACAAGACGAAAAAGACTTGGCGGGCAAAATCATCGGCACGCAAAGCGGCGGCACGGCGGAAGAATATATCGACGGCAACGCCGACTTAAAAGCGTCGTTGGGGGATTACAAGAAATATTCCGATTACATCGCCGCCTTTATGGATCTTGAGAACGGCCGTCTTGACGTTATCGTGGCCGACGAAATAACCGGGCGTTATTACATGAGCAAACACCCCGACGTTTTTGAAGCCCTTGACGTGACGGTAGGTCCTGTGAGCACCTTCGGCATTGGGTTTAGGAAAGACGACACCGCCTTAAAGGACGAAGTGCAAAAAGTCTTAAACGAAATGAAAGCCGACGGCACTACGGCCAAAATTTCCGAAAAATGGTTCGGCAAAGACATCACCAAGAAATAATACTTTTATTTTCACCGAAAAAACGGTCTTTTCGTAATTGAACGAAGGACCGTTTTTTTGAACAAAATCGGAGAGCAACGTGCATCAGTACATATTTTACATCGGCGATTTTCCCGTAAGAAGTTACGGGCTTATTTTGAGCATCAGCATCATTCTTGCCACGGGCGTAGGTTGGTTCTTGGCCAAAGAGCAGGGCAACGGCTGCGAAAAACACATAGTCGATATTGGGATTTACGGCGGCATGGCAGGTTTGTTGGGCGCAAGGTTGTGGGACGTTTTCTTTTTTGACTGGCATTATTATCATAATCATCTTACGGAAATATTAAACGTCTGGCAGGGGGGCATGGCCGTGCAAGGCGGCGTTCTTTTCGGTGTGGCGGCGGGAGTGATTTACGCCAAACGTCATAACCTTGACCCCGTTTTGCTTGCGGATATTTTAGCCCCGGCGATAATTTTGGGGCAAGGCTTGGGGCGCGCCGCCAATCTCCTAAACGGCGATGCCTTCGGCGCGCCCACGGGGGGCGACTTTGGCCTTTTGTACCCCAAAACCACCCTTGCTTATGCCACTTACGGCGAAAAACCGTTGTGGCCGGCGGAAATATGGGAAAGTCAGCTTGATTTTGCGATTTTTGCCCTGCTTTTAATTTTTCGCGGCACGAACCATGCCAAAGGTCAAGCCTTTTGTCTTTATGTCATGCTCTACTCGGCGGCAAGATTTTTCCTTGAAAACTTTCGCGGCGATTACCCCACGGCGGTGGCGGCAAACTTGACGGCGGCGCAACTTGGGGCGGCGGCGGCCTTTATCGTGGGGCTTGTTGCGTTTATCTATTGCGGCCTGCGAAATAAAAAACGGGATTTGCGCCGATAGCGTCAACGATTGACTTTGAACATAACATGAAGTAACATAGGCATAACATAACATATGGAGAAACTGTAAAGGCAACCTCTAAAAACTCCCTCCGTCAGCCCTGCGGGCTGCCACCTCCCTCCAAGAGGGAGGCTTAAATCAGCCCTCCTCTTGG
>CAJOQC010000102.1 GCA_905236785.1 uncultured Selenomonadaceae bacterium | reverse complement strand
TAAGAGGAGGGCTTTTTTAAGCCTCCCTCTTGGAGGGAGGTGGCAGCCCGCAGGGCTGACGGAGGGAGTTTTTAGAGGTTGCCTATAGAAATATTATCTTTTCTTCACATACAAAAAGCCCATGGCAGTGGCGAGGATGGCCGCGCCTACGGCAAGCCCCACAAAGCCGTTGCCGGTGAAGCCGTCCACAACATAGCCGAAGAAGGAAGCGGTGGACACGAGGATCACATAAGGAAGTTGGGTTTCCACATGGTCTAAGTGGTGGCATTTTGCCCCGGCGCTGGCCAAAATGGTGGTGTCGGAGATGGGCGAAGCATGGTCGCCGGCCACAGCCCCCGATAAAATGGCGGCTATGGAAATAACCAGCATGGATGTGTCGTTGACCCCGGCCAACACCGCCACGGCTATGGGGATAAGTATGCCAAAAGTCCCCCAACTTGTGCCGGTGGCAAAGGCCAACAGCACCGCCACAATGAAGAATATGGGGGGCAGGGCGGTTATAACCCCGGTGTTGGCGGAGACGACATTGCCCACAAAGCCCCCAAGGTTCATGTAATCGTCGGACAAAACCCCCGACAAAGTCCAAGCCAAACACAGAATGAATATGGCGGGGGTCATGGCCTTAAAGCCCCGGGAAAAGCTGTCGCAAAAGGCGTTAAAACTCAAAATTCTCCGAGGAAGGTATAGTAGCCCCGTAAAGACAAAGGCGATAAAAGACCCGACAGCCAAGGATTTAGATGCGTCGCAGTCAGCAAAAGCGTCGGCTATGGATTTGCCTTCGTTTATGCCGCCGGTGTAGAGCATACCGTAAACGCAGGCGGCAATAAGCACCGACAGGGGTGCCACAAGGTCGATAATGCCGCCCTTGCCTTCGCCGGAGTCGGCGGCAATTTCCGTGTCTCGGTATTCTTCGGGAACGGTGAAATTTTCCCGCGCCTCCTCCACGGTTTTGGCCATTTTGCCAAAGTCCGCGCCGGTAAGGACGATGAAGAACATAAACATCAGCGTCAAGAGGGCGTAGAGGTTTATGGGAATGGTTTGCAAAAACAAGGAAAAGCCATCTAGGTCCGAGCCTTCCGGCAAACTTGAGCCGACGGCCGCCGCCCAACTTGAAACCGGCGCGATTATGCAGATGGGCGCGGCGGTGGAGTCGATGACGTATGCCAGCTTAGCCCGGGCAATCTTAAAACGATCGGTGACGGGGCGCATTACTGTGCCCACGGTAAGACAGTTAAAATAATCGTCGATAAAAATAACAAGACCCAACAGCGCGGTTACAAGAAGAGCGCCTTTTTCGCCTTTAACCGAGCGGGATGCCCATTCGCCGTAAGCGCGGGTAGCCCCTGAGCGGGTTATGGCCGCCACCAAAATGCCCAAAATTACCAAAAAAACCAAAATATTGACGTTGCCCCCCACCTTTTTCTCCATGACGGCAAACATAGTGATTACAGCGTCAAGAGGCGCACCGCCGGTGAAAAGAAACGCGCCGGTCATTATGCCGATGATAAGCGACATATACACTTCTTTGGTCAAAAGAGCCAAAACGATGGTAATTATGGGCGGCAATACTGCAAATGCCGTCTGTGCCAATAATATCCCTCCCGTTGTCAAAATATACTATAGGGCATCTCTAAAAACTCTTTTTATACCTCCTCCCGTCGGCTGCGCCGACACCCTCCTCAAAGATGAGAGCTGATTTTAAGCCTCCCTCTTTGAGGGAGGCGGCAGTCCGCAGGGCTGACAGAGGGAGTTTCTATAGGTTGCCTATAGAATAATTTCTGCGTGAAAATTCAAGAAGATTTTACAATAAGCGCAGGGAAATTGCAATTCAAAATTGCAAAACCGCAAAAAAACACTCTCCGCCCAAAATTGCGAAGAGTGTTTTTAGGGAAAGTATGTTATTGCAACAAACTAAGGACGCTCCCGGCGTTTTGGTTGGCTTGGGCGAGCATACTTTGGGCGGATTGGGCAAGGACGTTGTTTTTGGTGTAGTAGGTCATGGCCTTTGCCATGTCGGCGTCGCGAATGGTGCTTTCGCCGGCGGTGGTGTTTTCCTGCGCCGTCACCAAATTATTCTCCGTATGCTCAAAACGGCTGCGGTACGCCCCCAAATTGGTCATAACGTCCAAGGCGTACTCCAAGGCATCGTCCAAAAGCCCCAAGGTTTCAACGGCATTGTTGCGGGTGCTGATGTTCGCGCCGCCCAAATTCATGGCATCGGGGTGCATATCTTCTATGAACACGGCTATGTTTTGGTTGGACCGTGCGCCGGTTTGGATATAAAGAGCCTTGCCATCTCGCTCCGTTTCCTCGTTGTAAGTTTCGGTGACGGTGGTGTAAACGGGTGTGGTGACCATTTTGTATTCATAAATCGGTTCTTTTACGGTTATGGAAGTTTCGGTGGTTATGGTGTTCACCCCTTCCGTCAACCCTTCGATTTCCGAATCCGGAGAGGCCACGGCAAGTATTGTGCCTGCGTCCACAAAACCAAGCAGTGGGGAATTGTTCTTTATAAAGAGGAATTTACTTTTGTCCTCGGGGTCTACGGCAATTCTTACGCCATGATCGCCGTCAATGAGGACGCTGCCAAGGTAGGTGCTTGCCGGCGCGACGCTGGTGGCGGCCTCGGTGACGGTGATGTCCTCCGCCCCCGCGCCATATGGGCCGCGCCTTTCTTCTATGTCAATGGAGGACACGCCTCTAAATATTGCGTCCGCAAGCTCTGATGTGTCCGTAAGGCCGCTTATGCCGATAACATAATCCGAACGTTCCTCGTCGGTGCTTGAGCGGGAGAATGTGGATTGCTCCGGCGTAAGGCTCGCGTCGAAGGTGAAATTGATAAACTGGGAACAGCCGCCGCAAACTATGGCAAAACCTTCGCCGTCAAGGTCGTTTATGCCCGCTTGAGTTCCGTCGGCTTTTTCGATATAGCTAAAATCGGCGTTTACGGCAATTTGTTTGCCGGTGGTGGGGGCGGAGGAGTAGGTGATGTCGTCGCCCTCGTCCACGGTGGTTTCGCCGCCCCGGGATTGTTCCGTAAGATAGCGCAAAAACACATAGCCCCCGGCGTAGGGTTCTTCCGTAAGCTTCGCGCCGCCGGTGTTAAACATGCTTTGGAATTTGCTTGCCGCCGTGTTGACGCTGGCCGCCGTGCTTGCCGCAGATGAGCCGCCCCCCATTTGATTTATGGCGTAGTTGCGTTCGTCGTCGATTCCATGGACAAGTTCGGCCGTGCCTTCCGATATATACAGCGGCAATTCGGCGAAGTATTCAATGTTTGTGGCCATAACCGCATGAACAAACTCATGAGCCAAGGTGCGGTCAAGGTAGCCCGCCCCATCCTGTTGGCTGTCGCCGTTCTCGTCCGTCGCGCTGATGTTGCTGTAATAGTCCATGTTTATGACAAGGTTAAGCTCCGCCGCTTGCCCCGCCAAGGAACCGGCATCGGAATCGTAATATCTGTAGGAAACATAGGCCAAGGCGTTGTTGCCCGTGTTTTCAAATTTTACGTTTATGTCGTTTACCCGTGTTTCGGCTTCGTCAAAACTAAGGCCGAAGGATTCCTTTATCAACTTTATGCTGGCCGCCGCCCATGCGGAATGAAGCCCCTTCAGTATGGTTCGTTCCGCCTCCGAAAAACTGCCGCCGTCGGCGCCCGTCGTCGGCCAATGGAAAGTAAGCCCTTCAATGGTGGTCGTCCCCCCCTCAGGCGGCATTCCCCATGTGTCCATGGGATAGGGGCTTTCATCCACAATGCTGACGG
>CAJOQC010000101.1 GCA_905236785.1 uncultured Selenomonadaceae bacterium | reverse complement strand
TAATATTTGCTTTTTACGAAAAAAATCCTGCCTGTATAGGGAATGATTTGCATAAAATTTTGCGAGTTTTCCACAGAGTAATCCACAGTTGTGGATAAATACGGGGCAAAATCGTCATGTTCTTTGATTTTTATACACAAATTTTATGGGGATAAGGTGATTTTTTCACCCATAAAATTGTGGATATGTGGATTATTTTGTGGATAAAATCAAAAAATTTCAGATTATTTCCATATTTTCCCATTTATTGTAGGGGTGTTTTGAGAGGTACGAATTAAAATAACGCGAATCTAAAGACACTTCCTCCCCTGCCCAATCGGGCTTTTGAAACTTTGTGTCCTCGTTTGGGAGTTCTATCTCCGCCAAAACAAGGGGCGAATTTGCCCCGGCGAAAACATCAATCTCCCAATCAAAACCGCCGAAGTTTTCCACATAGCGAGTTTTTTCCACAACGCCCTTGTTACATAACAATAAAATTTTTTGCGCGTCTTCAACGGGGATTTCATACTCAAATTCGTTGCGGCTTATTCCTTCGGTGCGGCTCTTTACGGTCAAATACCCGCGCTCGCCCTTTATCCTTACGCGAACGGTCTTGTTTTCGTCGTCGCAAAGGTAGCCTTGGGCGATTTTTTCGCCTTTGCCCTTTGGTTGCCAGCTTTTCTTTACCAAAAACTTTCGTTCGATTTCTTTGGCCATTGTTTTTGCATCCTTTCCTATATTAAATGTTAAAGCAACCTCTAAAGGCAACCTCTAAAAACTCCCTCCGTCAGCCCTGCGGGCTGCCACCTCCCTCCAAGAGGGAGGCTCAGCCCTCCTCTTTGAGGAGGGTGTCGGCGTAGCCGACGGGAGGAGGTATAAAAAGAGTTTTTAGAGATGCCCATGAATAATTTTTTTTTCGTTGACAGGAATTATCAAAGTAATGCAGAAATAAATAAGAACGTATATGCGGAACTTGCAGTATTGAGAAGAAGGTGAAACAATGCAAAAGTTAATGCAAAAAGGTCAGACGATAGTGGAGTTTGTGTTGGTGTTGCCGCTGTTTTTGCTCCTTGTCATGGGCATTGCGGCCTTTGGACTTTATTTTTCAAATTATGTTGCGCTTAACTCCATAGCGCGGAGCGTGGCGCGGGAAGCGTCGCTTTTGTCTAACGATGCCACGGGCAAGTATTGGAACGATATAAACGCCCGCTATGTGACGGATGCGGCGGGGCATACCCTTAACACCTACTATTTGCCAAACGGCGCGTACACATGGGACCCCACCCTTGATGCCGGGGGGCTTACCATAACCCAAACCAGCGACACAAAAAGCGTGAAGGTGGAGCTTAACGCGCCCATTGCGCCGGGCAAAGGCCCTGTGCCGGCCTTGGCGGGTCTTATGGGCGACGACAGCTTTATGAACCAAATCCATGTCGAGTATATAATGTACTGGGAGGCCAACCCCGCCAACAGCACAACCACAAGTTCGACCACCAAGTAATAAGGAGTGATTATATATGTCACTTTTAACTCGTCTCGGTCGCCCCGACGGAAGAAACGTGCAGGTGATGATTTTTTCTGCGGGAAAAACCGCCGTCAAGCAGCCCGTTGATGACGGCGTTCAGCGACTGAAACTTGAAATTCACAAAAGGATAGTGTCGGAGCTTAGCCCCGCCGAACAACAAGCATTAGCGGCGGCTTCCGACCAAAACGTGTCTCAGGTTACGGCTATCATAAACCGTTACTTTGAGTTGGTGATGGAAGAAAACCCCTACTCCGTACCCCTTGGGGAAAAGAACCGCATCGTTTCGGAAATTCGCGACGAAATGTTGGGCTTAGGCCCAATCGAGCCGCTCCTTAAGGACGACAGCATCACCGAAATAATGATAAACGGCCCAAAAAAGGTCTTTGTGGAGCGTTTGGGCAAACTAACCCTCACGGACGTGCAGTTCCACGACAACGATCACCTAATGAACATCGTGGAGAGAATTTTGACCCCTATCGGCCGAAGAATAGACGAGTCTTCCCCCTTGGTGGATGCCCGCTTAAAGGACGGCTCCCGCGTCAACGTGATTATCCCCCCCTTGGCTCTTTTGGGCGCGTGCGTCACCATTCGTAAGTTCTCCAAAAAGCCTTTTTCCGTCGAAAACCTCATCGCTTTTAACACCATGGACGAACGCATGGCAATGTTCCTGCGGGCTTGCGTAAAAGCGCGGGTAAATATCCTCGTGTCCGGCGGCACCGGCTCGGGGAAAACCACCACCCTTAATGTTTTGTCCTCGTTTATCCCCAACGACGAACGTATTGTCACCATTGAGGACGCGGCGGAACTTCGCCTTCAGCAAGACCATGTGGTGACTTTGGAGTCCCGCCCGTCCAATCTTGAGGGCAAGGGCGCGATTGCCATTCGCGACTTGGTGCGAAACGCTTTGCGTATGCGCCCCGATAGGATTATCGTCGGCGAGGTGCGTTCGGGTGAAGCACTTGATATGCTTCAGGCCATGAACACCGGCCATGACGGCTCGCTGACCACGGCTCACGCCAACACGCCCCGCGACGCTTTGACCCGTCTTGAAACCATGGTGCTTATGTCCGGCCTTGATTTGCCCGTGCGGGCAATTCGCGAGCAAATTGCGTCGGCTCTTGACGTGGTGTTGCAACAGTCCCGTATTAGGGACGGCAGCCGTAAGGTGACCTATATAACCGAAGTGCAACACATGGAAGGAAACACCATAACAACCCAAGATATTTTCCGTTATGTCCAAACGGGCATAGATGCCGACGGGAAATCCGTAGGGCATTTTGAAACCACGGGCTTACAGCCCAATTTTATCGAGAAGTTCAAGATGAACGGCATCACCTTGCCGGAAGGCTTTTTCGACAACGGCGGCCATGTAACGGAAAGCGAGGCTTATTGATATGCTCAGAGTACTTTTTGCCATCGCCTTTTCCACCATGCTGTTTCTCATTTTTTACCGGCTGATTAAAAAGAACGTAAAGCCCAACGAAAACATTCAGGCTCGCATAAGGGTCTTAGAGAATTTAGACCGCGAAGAATCGGTCGGCAACGATCAGTGGCAATTATCTCATCAAGGCGGCGAAAAGAAAACAAGACGTCTTGAGGATATGCCTTTTGCCGAGCGTGTGCTTATTCCGGCGCGAAAATATATCGCCGAGAGGATGCTCCGCTTTACGCCCAAGGCGATACATGATTATATAGACCATCATCTTGTTCTGGCGGGGCATAAGGGCAAGGGGCAGGTTGGCACTTTTGTTTTCAAAATGCTTGTTATGGGCGTTATTTTCGGTCTTATCATGTTTTATCTGATGTTCACCGGCGACAAGGCTTTTGTGCAAAAGGTCATGTTTGTGGCCATGGGCGCAGTGGTGGGCTTGCTTTTGCCTGTTTTGGCGTTAAGGAGCGAAACGCGGAAACGGCAGGATTTAATCAAACGGCAAATGCCGGAGATGCTCGACCTTCTTTGCGTCAGCGTGGAGGCGGGCTTGTCCTTCGACGCGGCTCTGCGGAAAATTGTGGAACGCATGAACGGCCCTTTGATTGACGAGTGTCGCAAGATGCTTGACGACGTTCGCATGGGCGTAACCAGGCGGGAAGCCATGCAGGGTATCGCTGCCCGTTGCGAGGTGCAGGAAGTTTCCCTCTTTGTCACAAGCGTATTGCAGGCAGAGCGGCTCGGTTCAAACATGAGCAACACCCTTGCCACACAGGCGGAGGATGTCCGCGAGCGTCACCGCCAGTACATAAAGGCCATGGCGCTGAAAGCACCGGTCAAAATCGTGTTGCCTTTGGTTGGGTTCATTTTGCCGGCAATATTCATTGTTGCCTTGGG
>CAJOQC010000100.1 GCA_905236785.1 uncultured Selenomonadaceae bacterium | reverse complement strand
TTAAAATTATTCAACCCCGCACATTGTAGTCAAGCGTTTGTCGAAGTAGTCTTTTATGCGAACGATGCCTGTGGGGGCTTTTGTTTCGTCAATTTCGCGTTGGGCAGTGAACCATACGGGGGTTATGCCGGCGTTTAGCGCGCCTTTAACGTCTTTTTTCACCGCGTCGCCTATGTATATTGTTTCGTCCGGCCGCGCCGCCACTTTGTCAAGGGCGAGGTGGAACATCACCGGGGAGGGTTTTTCCGTTTCCGCTTCTTCGCTTGTCACCATTGCGTTAATGAGGTCGGCAAAGCCCAATTTCACCAGTTTGCGGTACTGTATATGGGCTGTCATATCGGTGCAGACCGCTGTGCTAATGCCTTTATCTTTCAGCTTTTGCAAAAATTCCCCCGCGCCGTCGTATGGCCGCATATTTTCTAAAAAAGTGTTCCAATAGGCATCATACAAGCGGGGTACGGCGCGGATTACGTTTTTGCCGAAGGTTTCCGCCACTTTTTGAGCGTAGAGGACGCGGCTGTGTTGCGCTGCGCTCTCTTGGCTCATGTGTTTTTTCACCGCCGCTTTTGCTTCTTCGTAGGCGGCGGCAAACTGTTCCTCCGTCACGTCAAAAATATCGCTGCCCACTTTATTTAACGCCTTCATTGCCACGGCGTGATTTTCGTCATAGTCATAAAGGGTGTTGTCTAAGTCAAATATCACCGCTTTTATCATTTTGAGTCGCCTCCAATCTTGCCCGTTTCTTGGCGCGGTTTTCCTTGCGCCGCGCCTTTCTTATCGCCTTGCTGTACCGCTCTTCTTCGCTAAAGACGCAGCCGCAATAGCCCTGTCGATAAAGCCCTGCCGCAATGCTGAGGTCTATGCCCTCCTGCCAGCCCGGGCGAAAATCTTCATAATAAAACTTTACGCCGTATTTTTCGGCAAACCTTTCCGCAGTTTCCTTCATTAAATCATGCTGTTGGTAAATGCTGTAGAAAAGGGTGGAGCTAAAGGCATCAAAACCCTTTTCGGCGGCAAATTTCGCCGTTTGCCCCAGCCGCCATGTGTAGCAAATTTCGCAACGGCGGTTGTCTTTGTTGTCAAGGGCGCAAGCGGCGGCAACCCGCCCGACAAACTCCCGCAAACCGTAATTTTCGTCAACCTCAAGGGGAAAATCGGCCTTTGCGGCAAATTCCTTCGCCGCAGAGAGCCTTTTTGCCCATTCTTGGTAGGGGTGAATGTTGGGGTTAAAAAAATATCCCGCAAAATCAATGCCCTTCTCCCGCAAAACTTTTGTCGGGTAACAAGAACATGGTCCGCAACAAATATGAAGCAACAGTTTCAAAATAAACTCCCCTGCCCTCCCGAGGACGGCTTTGCAAAGGGCAAACCAAGATGCTTGCAACAAGCCTCCGTCACCATGCGCCCCCTTGGAGTTCGGTTTATAAAGCCAAGTTGAATAAGATACGGCTCGTATACGTCCTCGATGGTGTCGGTGCTTTCGCTTATGGCCGCCGCCAATGTTTCAAGCCCCACGGGGCCGCCGCCGAATTTTTCGATAATGGTGGTCAACATTCGCCTGTCCGTATGGTCAAGGCCGATTTCGTCCACTTCCAGCATTTTTAGCGCTTTATCGGCTATTTTGTCGGTTATTGTGCCGCTTCCTTCAATTTGCGCAAAATCCCGCACCCGTTTTAACAATCTGTTGGCAATGCGGGGAGTGCCGCGGGAGCGTTTGGCAATTTCCGCCGCGCCCTTTTCCTCCACGGCTATATCCAGTATTTCGGCGGCGCGGGTGATGATTAACTTCAACGCCCGTGTGTCGTAATATTCAAGCCGCGAAATAATGCCAAACCTATCCCGCAAGGGCGGCGCAAGCGCCCCCGCCTTCGTAGTCGCGCCGATAAGGGTAAACGGGGCTATATCAAGGCGAATCGACCGCGCCGAAGGTCCTTTGCCGATTATAATGTCCAGGGCAAAATCCTCCATGGCGGAATAAAGCACCTCTTCCACGTTTCGCGAAAGGCGGTGTATCTCGTCGATAAAAAGCACGTCCCGCTCCTGCAAATTCGTAAGTAAAGCCGCCAAATCGCCGCTACGCTCAACGGCAGGCCCAGAGGTAACCCGAAAATTAACCCCAAGTTCCGCCGCAATAATCCCCGCCAAGGTGGTTTTGCCCAAGCCCGGCGGGCCATACAGCAACACATGGTCTAAAGCCTCTTTGCGTTTTAACGCCGCCTTGACGTAAACCGTCAAATTGTCCTTAACCTTGTCTTGACCTATGTACTCCAAAAGCCGCTTAGGCCGCAAACTGTACTGCCACTCGTCCCGGTACTCCTCATCGGGCGCAACTATACGCCCCGCTTCTTCAAAATTATCCATATCCTGTGTTTTTTGTCAATAATTATTGTTTTTGTTACGTTTTCTTTTTAAGGCAACCTCTAAAAACCCCTCCGTCAGCCCTGCGGGCTG
>CAJOQC010000099.1 GCA_905236785.1 uncultured Selenomonadaceae bacterium | reverse complement strand
GGATTCCTGCCTCCCCTGAAAGGGGAGGTGCCCGCAGGGCGGAGGGGTTCAGACGAAAAATGGAGTTTTTAGAGGTTCCCTTTAATTGAAAAGTTGCAAGTTGATGTTTACTTTTTGGCCAATGGAATAAAGCTGTTTCATACAATCTCCGTAAAAAAGTACACTTTTTAACAGAGATTGGTATAAGGGTATCTCTAAAACTCGCTTTTATACCTCATCCCGTCGGCTACATCGACACCCTCATCCAAGAGGATGCCAATCCCCTCTTGGAGGGAGTTTTTAGCGGGTTGCCATAAAGCGACAAAACTCGACAAGACCGTTGTTCTGCGGCTTTGTCGAGTTTTGATTTTGGGCTATTATTATTTAGCCGTGAGAGCATCAGTTGCCGGATTCTATCAGGCCGTAATTGCCGTCGGTGCGACGATACACGACATTAACCTCTTCTGTGGCGGAATCGCGGAAAACGAAGAAATTATGGTTAATAAGGTTCATTTGCATTATGGCTTCTTGAACATCCATGGGTTTTACCACGAAACGTTTTGTTTTCACCACGGTATATTCTTCGCCCTCTTCGCGTACATCGGGCATTTTGCTTTCGGGAATTTCTTCGGCCTTAAAGCCGTTAGAACGAAACCGTTTGGCTAATTTTGTTTTCTGCTTATGAATTTGACGCTCCAATTTTTCGACCACCAAGTCTATGGAAGTATACATATCCATGGTAGCTTCTTCGCCGCGAAGCAATATGCCTCCCGGCACGGGCACCGTAACCTCGACAATATGACGCCCCTTTGACACCGTAAGCAGTACGGTTATTTCCCCTACATTATCGAAATACTTCGATACTTTGCCGACGCGTTTTTCAACGTATTCTTTAAGCGACGGGGTAATTTCGATATTTTTTCCTCTGACAGTGAATGTTGCCATGCGACACATCCCCTTTCTTTATATTTTGCAAAATGCATTTTTCCCTTAACATACGGACAGTGTTTTCGTGTGCCAAAAGTTCCGTACCGTTTTTCGTTCGGCAAATTTCTTCGACCCGTTTATGTTTTATTCTTCAATCAGAGGCAAAATCCCTGCCGACGAAAATATTATTTTCAT
This sequence comes from uncultured Selenomonadaceae bacterium, assembly GCA_905236785.1. Taxonomy (GTDB): domain Bacteria; phylum Bacillota; class Negativicutes; order Selenomonadales; family Selenomonadaceae; genus CAJORE01. The sequence continues at coordinate 10,190 of CAJOQC010000099.1, read as the reverse complement.
AAAAAAAGACCTGATTCTAAAAAGCGAATCAGGTCACTAACTTTCTTAAAAGCCGATTAGGCAGTTTTGACAACATTTGCCGCCTGCGGACCGCGAGCTCCTTCGACGATTTCAAACTCCACGTCCTGCCCCTCGTTTAAGGTCTTAAAACCCTCGTCCTGTATGGCGGAAAAATGTACAAACACATCATCGCCGTCGGCTCTTTCGATGAAACCGTAGCCCTTTTCGGCGCTGAACCATTTTACTTTACCCGTCATTACCAAATGCCTCCCAAAGTATTCATAATAGATAAACACATAAACCAGATAAACGTACACCGATTTACGGGGCTTATTATAATCAAATTGTATGTTACTGTCAACTAATTATTTTATTTTTGCGTATCTGTGTGTGAATGAAATGTGATAATGTCTCGATGAAACGGCCGAGAAAATGCACCCGTAAATTTTGACGACGCCTTGAAGGAAAATGCAAAATAACAGCGAATATAACGTAAAGTGTAGGTGCATAATTACAAGCGGGAAACCATTTATGGGAGGCGAAGATTTTGGAGAACACGGAGAATCGGAAACTTAAAATATTGATTTCCGACGACTCGAAACTTTTGCGAAAGAAGTTGCGCGCCGAGCTTGAAGAATTAAATTGCGAGGTCATAGAGGCGGAAAACGGCAAAGAGGCCATAATGCTCGACCTGCAAGAACATCCGGACGGCGTTATTTTGGATATTGTGATGCCCGAAGTAGGCGGCATCGAAGCGTTGCAGGTTATTCGGGAAGTGAGCCCCGAAATTCCCGTGGTCATGCTCTCGTCGGCGGGGACGCCGCAAAAGCTGATGCAGACGCTTAAAATGGGGGCCATTGATTTCATTCAGAAGCCATACACCGGCGATCAAATCAAAAAAGCGATAGAGCAAATACGAAAGCGAGTAGCGCGGGATGAACAGTAATTACCTGGCGCAGTATCTTGTGAACGAAGGCAAGCTCACTCCGGCGGAAATAAAACCTTTGCTCGCCGACATAGCGGACAAAGATCCGCAACTTCCGCTGATGGCTCTTAAACTCAGGATGCTCGATGCCGACGCGCTAAAGGGGCTTGATACCGCGTCTTCCGGAGATTTTGGCAAAGACGCGCTGCAAAAGGGGCTGTTGAGCCACGACCAACTCCAAAAACTTCACCGTCAGATGCCCGGAGAAACTTTGCGTTTTGCCCAAGCGCTTTTAGACGGGGGGCGCATGGATTTTGGCGAACTTCAGTCGGAGTTTGCCGCCTATGAAAAAGCATCGCCGGACCCCGTTTATTCGGCGGTGGAAAAGGCCGCCGCAGGGCAAATCGACGACCCGGAGCTTTACGCCGACTATATGACGCTGTTTATGGATTCATTGGTGGGCTTTTTGCATACCCCGGTGGTTATCGACCCCGAACCTTTCGTTATTCCGAATGATTATTTTTCCGATAACGTCTACGAGGTTTCCCAAAGAATAGAAGGCGATGCCAATTTGGTAAGCGGCATGATGGCCAAGGAGAAGGAATTTATTTCCCTTGCCGCCCGCTACAGCCAAGAGGAAATGAACGAAGTTGACGACCTTGCGGTTGACAGCATGGAAGAATTTTTTAACGTGGTGAACGGGCTGTATTGCATACAGTTGGCAGGGAAGAACAAGGAAACGGAACTTGGCTTGCCCCGTTGGAACAAAAACATTGCGCCCCGAGGCGATCAACAACTTCTTCTTAAAATACACGCCGATTTAGGTTCTTTTGCGGTGGTGCTGGCCGCCGATGAATTTATGTGAAAACTACGCAGGGCGCGCCAAAAAGGGTGCGCCCTGCGTGTGCTTTTTGTGAAAGCGAGTGAAATTATTGGCTTATAAAGATTTGCGGGAGTTTGTGGAGGAGCTAAACAGCCGCGGGCTTTTGCAACGCATAACCGAAGAGGTAGACCCTTATCTTGAGATTACGGAGATAACCGACCGCGTTTCAAAAATGACCGGCGGCAAAAATAAAGCCTTGCTCTTTGAAAACGTGAAAGGCAGTTCCATGCCCGTTCTTATCAACGCCTTCGGCAGTATGGAGCGCATGGCTCTCGCTTTGGGCGTAAACAAATTGGACGATATTGCCGACGAAATACGCAGCATATTAAAACTGCCCTATATTTCTTTGCAAAACAAATTGAGCGTCGTGTCCCTTATCCCAAAACTGAAAAACGCCATCAATTTCCCCAAGTATGTTAAGGATGCGCCCTGTCAGGAAGTGGTGGAAAAGGACGTTGATTTAGATAAAATTCCCATTCTCACCTGTTGGCCGCAGGATGGCGGGCCGTTTGTTACTTTGCCCTTGGTGTTTACGAAAAACCCCAAAACCCAAAAGCGCAACGTGGGAATGTACCGCTTGCAAAAGTACGACAAAAAAACCACGGGTATGCATTGGCACATTCATAAAAACGGCGCGGAAAATTTCCGCGACATGAAAGAGGCAGGGGGCGAGCGCATCGAGGCGGCTGTTGCCATAGGCACAGACCCGGTTCTCACCTATGCCGCCACTGCGCCGTTGCCCCGGGACATTGACGAAATGGTCTTTGCGGGTTTTTTGCGTCATAAGTCCGTGGAAATGGTGAAATGCAAAACCATTGACATGGAAGTGCCGGCCTGCGCCGAGATAATTTTGGAAGGCTACGTTGCGGCAAACGAATTGCGCCGCGAAGGGCCTTTCGGCGACCACACGGGCTATTATTCCTTGGCGGACGATTACCCGGTTTTTCATGTGGAGTGCATAACCCATCGCAAGAACCCCATTTACGCCGCCACGGTGGTTGGAAAGCCACCCATGGAGGACTGTTATTTGGCAAAGGCCACGGAGCGGATATTTTTGCCCTTGTTGCAACAAATGTTGCCGGAGATTATAGACATCAATATGCCCCTTGAAGGGGTGTTCCATGACTGCATAATCGTGTCCATAAAGAAAAGCTACCCCATGCAGGCGCGGAAAGTGATGCACGCCCTATGGGGAATGGGGCAGATGATGAACGTTAAAATGATAATCGTGGTGGATGCCCATATCAACGTGCAGGACTTAAGCGAAGTATGGTGGCGGGTTTATAACAACATCGACGCAAGTTGCGACTTGGAGATAGTAAAAGGTCCTTTGGATGTTCTTGACCATTCAAGCCCCATGGCCAAATGGGGGTCTAAACTCGGCATCGATGCCACGAAAACATGGCCGGAGGAAGGCCATAGCCGCCAATGGCCGGACGAAGCGACAATGACGCAGGAAGTAAAAAAAATCGTCGATGAAAAATGGGCGCGGCTCGGTTTATAGGCTTGGTTTATAAAGGAGTGATTTTTTGCTTAACATAAAAGCGCACATGAATAATATTGCTCTGCCCCATTTGATTTTTGCCTTGCCCTTTGCCTATATGAGTATGCTTTTGGCGGCGGAGGGTGTGCCGTCTTTTCACGATGCGTTTTGGGTGACCTTGGCGATTTTCGGCGGGCGCAGCGCGGCTTTGGCTCTAAACAATCTTGTCGATTACGATTACGACCGTTTGCAACCGCGCTTTACGGGCAGGGCATTGGTACGGGGGGATATAACAAAGCATGGCGCAAAGATCTCCGTGGGGATTTATTTAATCGTGCTTTTCGTTTCGGTGGCGCAGTTAAGGCCTATTTGCCTTTTGCTGTTGCCCGTTGCGGTTGTTCCTTTTGTGGTGTACCCCTTCACCAAACGATTTACCTCCCTTTGCCACCTTGTTTTGGGCGTTGCCATAGCCATGGCTCCGGGCGGCGCATGGGTGGCGGTGCGGGGGGACGTAACGACGGAACTTGTGGTATTATGCGCGGCGGTGGCCTTGTGGATTGGTGCTTTTGACGCTGTTTACGGAGCGCAAGACGAAAACTTCGACCGCCTTCATGGGCTTCATTCCATGGCAACGGCTTTTTCTGCCAAAGGCACGCTGATTATAACCAAAATCATGCACCTTTTCAGCATAATTTTGTTCGTAATCGCAGGCGTGATAATCAATTTGCCCCTGCCGTATTTTATCGGCGTGGGAATTGCGGCGGCGGTTCTTTATTATCAGCACCGTATCGTAAAACCAAACGATTTTCGGCAGGTGACACAAAAATATTTTATGCGTAACGGCATTGTGTCCGTTGCCATGCTCGTGTTTACATGGCTTTGTTACGTTTAGACAATGAAATGCAAAGAGGACATTATGACGGAGGAGAAACAATTAAATAACGCATTGCGCCTTAAACATTCCCTCTCGCCTCTTAATGTTTGGGCGTTGTCCTTCGGCGGCATAATAGGCTGGGGGGCGTTTGTCATGCCGGGGACGGTGTTTTTGCCAAACGCCGGCCCGTTGGGAATTATCTTGGCCATGCTCTTGGGCGGCATGATTATGCTCATAATCGGCGCAAACTTTTGCTACATGGCGGAAAAATTCCGCGATAACGGCGGAAGCTTTATCTATACGCGAAATGTTTTGGGCGCAGACCATGCCTTTTTGGCGGCTTGGTCTTTGGGGCTGGCCTATTTGTCCCTCATCTGGGCAAACGCAACTGCCTTTGTTCTCATCACCCGCTATTTGTTCGGCAACGTGTTGCAGGTGGGCTTTAGCTACAAAGTGGCGGGCTACAGCGTTTTTGCCGGGGAAATAGCCGTTACGGCGGCGGTAATTCTTGGCTTTGGCCTCATCACTCGTTACGGCAAAAAAATTGCCCGCAATTTGCATACGGCTCTTGCCGTTTTGCTGTTGCTGTCGGTGGTGGGCTTGTTTTTCGCCGTTCTTTTCGGCAATTTCGCCGCCGTTACCTTCGAGCCGCCCTTTAAGCCCCGTTCCTCGGCGGCTCTTCAAATATTCAGTATGCTAATGCTTGCTCCATGGATGTTTGTAGGTTTTGAAACCGTTACTCATGCCACCGAGGATTTTTCCTTTTCCGTCAAAAAACTCTACCCGTTGGTAATTGCGGCGGTAATTTGCGGCGCGTCGGTCTATTGCTTGCTATGCGGCGTGGCGGTGTCCTTTGTCCCTCCCGATTATGCAAGCTGGGTTGATTATGTTCATGACAGCAAAAATCTTACGGGGCTAAATTCTTTGCCGGTTTTTAACAGCGTTTGGCATATTTTGGGCAAAGGCGGCCTGTTCTTTTTGACCGTTGCGGTTATCGCCGCCCTTTCGACGAGCCTGTTGGGGTTTTATCGCATCACCTCCCACCTGATAAAATCCATGGCGGCGGAGAATTTGTTGCCGTCATGTTTTGCCGCCGTAAAAGACGGCGTGCCCCACAACGCGATTTTCCTTATAATAGGCTTATCTTTGTTTGCGTCCCTTTTGGGGCGCATGGCCATTGTTTGGCTTACGGACGTCACCACCATCAGTGCCTCCGTTGCCTACGGTTACACGTCCTTTTGCTGTTGTCGCGTGGCCGCCCAAGAAGGCGACAAAAAGCGACGGCTTTTGGGGATTATCGGCGTTATGTTTGCCCTGTGCTTTTTCTTTTTCCCCATACTGCCGAACCTGTTGCCGGGCAGTTCGCTTACCGCCGAATCATATCTTTTGTTGGTGGCGTGGAGCATCGCGGGCTTTATATATTATTGGTACGTTTTTAAGCACGACAAAAGCAATAAATTTGGCAAATCCACGGCAATGAGCATCATGTTGCTCTTTTTGACATTTTTTTCCATGGCCATGTGGATGTTGCAAGTGGTGGAGGATCAAGTCGTTAAAGCCTTGGGGACGTACAACAACGACGTTGTTTCGACGCTCATGCACAACACATTGTTGCAGTTGGGGCTTATCGCCTTTGTGTTGATATTTATGTTTAACATCTTCACCGCCATGCGAAAGCGCGAAAACGAGCTTATCGCCAAAGTATCCCACGAGCAGGCAGCCAACCGCGCCAAAAGCCGTTTTCTTTCCAATATGTCCCATGACATACGAACGCCCATGAACGCCATTATCGGTTTCACCAAACTGGCCATAGAGGACACGGGCAATCGGGAAAAAGTCGGCGAATATCTAAATAAAATACGCGCTTCCGGCGATTATCTTCTGTCCCTCATTAACGACGTGTTGGAAATGAGCCGAATCGAAAGCGAAAAATTCGAGCTTCACCCCGCGCCATGCAATTTGCCGGACATAATTAACGACTTAAACGCAATAATCATCGGACAGGCAAAGGCCAAAGAGCAAAAACTCATAACCAATGTGACGGGAATTAAAAACGCAGATATTGTCTGCGACCGTTTGCGCCTAAGCCGGGTGCTTCTTAATCTCGTTTCAAACGCGATAAAGTACACGCCAAAAGGCGGCGAAATTTTCGTCACCGCCACGCAAAAGGGGCTGTCGGCGGACAACATGGGCGAATACGAATTTCGCGTGAAGGACAACGGCATCGGCATGACGCGGGAATTTGCGGCGCGTATTTTTGATGCCTTTGAACGGGAACGAAACTCCACGGTGAGCGGCATACAAGGCACGGGGCTTGGTATGTCCATTGCCAAACACATAGTAGACCTCATGGGCGGCACGATAGAAATTGACACCGCCCCCAATAAAGGTTCGGAGTTTATAGTGCATATAAGTTTCCCGTTGCAAAAAACAATCGTCCAAAATGCGCCTACCGAACAGGAAAGGGATTTTTCCGGCAAAAAACTTCTGTTGGTCGATGATATTGACGTGAACCGCGAAATTGCGGCGGCCATGCTCGAAATGAACGGTTTTACGGTGAAACAGGCCGCCAACGGCCAAGAGGCGGTTGATATTGTGTCCTCGGCGGCGGCGGGGGAATTTGCCGCTGTGCTTATGGATATTCAAATGCCGATAATGAACGGTTACGAGGCAACCCGCGCAATAAGAAAATTGCCGAAAGAAAATTTGGCCAATATCCCCATTTTAGCCATGACCGCCAACGCCTTCGACGAGGACAAAAAAGCGGCCAAAGCCGCAGGAATGAACGGCCACGTCGCAAAGCCCGTTGATATAGATATATTGCTGAAGGTGCTTGGCGAAGTTATCGGGCAATATAAGCAACCTTAAGGAAACACTCATAAATTCCTCTGCCCTCTTGCCGGGGCTTTTTCCGGCATACTGCGGCAAATGCCGCTCGACGTAGCACTGCTACTGCTTCGCGGCACTTTCCTTGTCTGCCAAAAAACTCCCTCGGCAATGGCGGGGATTCATTTATGCAGAGTTTCCTTAAAATTTTTAACAAAACCGATCTACATTTTACACCGTAAGGTTCATTTTTCAGCCATTTCATCGAGACATTATCACATCTCATTCACACAAAATACATACGCAGCGTAAAGCAACAGTTGCATAGATTTAAGACAAGTGTTATACTAAACGGCGTTATTTGTAATTATATTTACCGTTATATAGGAGTGATTTTAATGCCGGTAGCAAAAACCAAAACAACCAAGACGACCAAAACAACCAAAACAACTGCCGCAGCCAAAAAGAGTACGACAACGGCAACCAAAAAGAAAGTCGAAGAGAAGGAGCAAAATGACGTTGTAAAAGACGTTGTAGAAACGGGCAAACGCGCCTACATCTTCTTTAACTGCGACGAAAGCAAAAGCCGCGAATCCAAGAATGTTTTCCACAACAAAGAGGTATTCCGCGACGTGCAGGCGGCAAGAAAATCATTGTGGAACAAGGTGAAAGAAGAAGTCGATGCCGGCCGCGTCCATGTAATTGACGACAGCTTCTCCAAGGTACGTCATGAAATTCTTGAAGGTTCGCCGACAGAGGCAAGCAAGTATTTGCAGTTTGCCAGTATTGACGAGTTTGTTGTTTACTGACGGCAAAACGCAAATTGCGGGATTATCAAAAATGCTGTTGCCTAAGCGTTGTAAAACTCTTAGGCAACAGCATTTTTATTTGTTTTCCAAATAATATTCAAGATAAAAATCGTCAAGTTTCATGAAAAGATAGCGGACGCCTTCGCAAAAACCGATAATTCCCGGCAGAGTTGTCCAAAAGAAAAGTATGTAAAAAAAGCCTTGCCACTTTTTCCCTTGGTAAAACTTATGCGCGCCGAGGCTGCCGAAAAAAATCGCCAAACATGACTGCAAAATTTTGGAAAACATCACATTGTTGCGTTCATGGGCGGGTATTATGCTCGGCGGTTGAAAACGCGGCGGCGTAGCGGGGGGGCGTTCTTTTTTTGGCGTGGACGGCAAAGAAGGGCTTACCGGGGGGGCGGTGTCCTTGGTCAAATTTATCTTCGCGGCTTTTTGCCCGATGCCGTCATGGGTCATGTTTTGCCGCAATACTTTTATCTCGGCATCAATATCAATCAGGCGGTCGCTGATAATAGCGGCAAATTGGTCGGCATAAGCGTCTTTTAACTCGGTGACGGCTGATTTTACCTGTTGTTTCGTTTTGGCCACATCCGGCAAATTTTGCCCCATTGATTCAAGTTCGGCATATTTGACGGTCAATTCCCGCGCCCTGTCTTGGTAATAATCAATAAATTTCCCTGCCGACTGTAATTTTTCGGGGTTTTTCTCCAAAAAGCGCAACATATTGGCGGAGATGTTTTGCATTTCAGCAAGGCTGTTTGAAAGGTCTATATCGCCTATGGCGCGACGCGCCCCTTCTATCGCCCGATAATCCCCCACGGCTTTTTCGTAACGCTCTTGGAGCATTTCGGCCTTTTCAACCTGCGCATCGGCAAAATCAAGCTCCTTTACGGCATTGTCCTTTTTCATAAGCATTTTGATGCTCTTAAACAAGCCCCAGCCGCCGAAGATGATTAACGCCGTCGCGAGTTTCGGCATTTCTTCCGTATTTGCCAACCCGCTTACGAGCATTATGAGCGATGCCACAACAAAAAAATATTTCATAGCGGTTTCATGTCCGTAGCGTAACCTGCGCGGACGACACCAATTTGTCGCCTTCGTAGCACAGTTTCAGAAAAAAGAAGGGACGGTTTTCTTCCAGCATACGCAAAAAGATTTTGTCCCCTTCCCAAATCGGCAAAGAATACACCGCCCCTTTGTCCACCCATTGCAATTCGCCTTCGTCGCAAGCGTCGGCGACTTCGCCGCTAAAACCGTCGGCGGTGTATAGAAACATATATTCCGTCGGCCACCTGTCGGAGACGAAGGCAACAAGGCCGCGCAACTTAAAACTTGTCAGCGTAAGCCCCGTTTCTTCCTTCGTCTCCCTCAACAAACATTCGTCGGCGGATTCGCCTTCTTCAAAGTGACCGCCGATGCCGACCCATTTGCCGCCGTTTATGTCGGCGGCTTTTTTCGTTCGGTGCATCAAAAGGTACTTGCCGTCGCGTTCGATGTAACAGAGAGTGGTAAGGTTGCTCATTCGTCGGTTTTATTGACCGCCACGGCGAAAGGATTATTTTCTTCTTCTTCCGCGCCGATTGAATCCCAGTCAATGCCGAGAATTTTTTGGAGCAATTCTTCTTCCGATGTTGCCTCCACGCTAAAGCGTTTAACAAGCTGGTTCTTGGTCTTTTCTTCCTCCGCCTTTTCCTCTTTGGCCTCTTCGGCGCGTTTTTCCTTGGCTTCTTCGGCGCGTTCCTGCTGTTCGGCGGTCATTTTTTCAAGCTGGGCAAAAAGTTTGGTGTTGCCTTGGTCGTCAAAAGAAATGGATATGTGGGTAAACTTCACGCCTTCGCCCAATTCTTCGTTTGCTTCCAAACGTTTTACCGTGTCCACCGCCGAGCCGACTTTGCCCATCACTTCGTCGGCGTATTCTTCGTCGGCGGCCATTTTTTCAATTTCGTCGTTGGTTAAAATAACCGAATAGGCTTTGGTGCTGTTCTTGGTCAGCTCTTGGGTGTCGCCGATTTTTTCCGTGGCGAAGAAATCATAATCCCCGTATTTTTCCCGCAGGTTCTTCAAAAATTCCTTAGCCCTGTCGGAAAGTTTTTCTTCGTCGGGTATGTTTTCTTCTTCCTCGGCCGCGATGTTGCCCAAAGCCTCTTCGGCGGTTTCCTCCGTATTATCCGTTTTTTGCGCCGCCAAAGCGTTCAGCCCTTCGCCGGACAGCTCAACGTCGGCATCTTTGCCAAACTGCGAGAGCAAATCTTGTGTTTTTTCGGTTTCGCCGTTTTTAACGGCGGTTTTTTCGGCTTTTAGCGTCGTTTTCGAGAAAGTCGCCTGCATATTGAAATAGGCGTTAAACTTGCTGATGTTGCCGGTGTTCATGATAAATTCCTCCCTGC
>CAJOQC010000098.1 GCA_905236785.1 uncultured Selenomonadaceae bacterium | reverse complement strand
TTAGAAATTTTATTTCTTACCGAGAGTGTATGAGACGTCAGACGTGCCGAAGGCACGTCTGTAGCCTGCGAAGCAGGCGTATCTTCGGTAAAAATTTTACTTAAATTTTTATCGAAGATTAGTATCAAAAGTAAAGCAAGCGTCAGTATGCGGCTCTTCAGTTAAAATTGTATAATTTTGGTTGAAGAGCAGTGTATTAACGGAGAGTAGTATTATTTATATTTTACGGCAGGAAACAAATTGTCATTGACGAATAATAAAAAAGAATACCGATAATTTTGGGAGGTGTTTTCTGTGTTCGTTTCTAAAAGAATGACAAAATATCCTGTTACTGTACCGCCGGATACAACACTTGTCGCGGCAATCGGCATAATGCAACAAAACAAGTTTCGCCGTTTGCCGGTGATTGAAGACGGCAAATTAGTCGGGTTTCTTAACGATCATGACCTCATGCGGGTTGCTCCGTCGCCGGCTACGTCTTTATCGCGCTATGAAACAAAGGAAATTTTAGGCAAATTAACCGTGGCCGACATAATGCGAAAAAATATCGTCACTGTGGACGATGATGCCACTATTGAAGAAGCGGCTCTTGTTATGTACAACAATAAAATAAGTGCCTTGCCGGTGTTATCCAAGTCGGGCGTTCTTACGGGGATAATTACCGAAACCGATATATTTAAGACCTTTGTTGATGTAATGGGCTTAATCGGCGGCAAAACACGAATCACGATTGAAGTCGAAAATAAGGTTGGCGTATTAAAGGACATTGCCGATATATTCTTTGCGGCCGGTCTTTCCCTTGACAGTTGCATCACCTGTAAACAGCCGGACGGGAAATATGAAATCGTGGTGCGGGGCAGCATAGCCGAGTCGGATAAAATAACGGAAGCTATCGAACAAAAAGGTTATAAAGTAATCCATACGGTAAAAATCGGTTAGAGGTATGAGGATGGACAGAAGAGATTTACGAAGCGGTAATATTCTGTTGTTAAAAAAATTGCTGAAGGAACATAGAAGCGCAACAAAACCGCAGTTGTCGAAATTATCCGGTCTCAGCGTTGTTACCGTGAATGCAATAATGAAAATATTGGTGGCCGAAGGCATAGCAGAAGAGCAAGAAGCCGCGCCTTCAACCGGCGGCAGACCGGCGATAATGTACAGTTATCGCCTTGATCGTCGATTGGCTCTGTCGGCTTTTTCCGTGGCAGACAACACAGAAGGTGCTAAAGACAAACTTATCATTGCCGTGGATAATATTTTCGGCGAAACTCAAGACAAGGAAGAGATTTTGACTGACGCTGTAACGCCAACGTTGTTTGTCGAAAAACTTCGCCCGTTTTTGGAAAAATATCCGCAAATTCCCATGATTTCCGTAGGTTTGTCCGCCAAACACAGCATAGAATTTCAAGACCTGCCGGAACTTAACGATATGCCTTTGGAACGCTATCTTACGGCCAAGACATCGCGGCCGGTGCAACTTACCGGCGAAATAGATGCGGCCACCGTTGGTTGCGGCAGTTTGTTTGGTAAGTTTGCCGAAAATGAAGTTATCATAGGAATACATTGGCCGAATTTGACGCCGCCGGTGGCGGGAATTACGATGCACGGGCAACTTTATAAGGGCAAAGACGGCATTGCCGGGCAAATAGGTAAACGCTTTTTTGGTAGCGCGTATCATAAGCCGTTGGATATTGTTCGCGAGGCGGCGCGTATTGTTGTTATGCTTACGAGAACTTTTAACCCTCACGGCTTGGTTATATACAGCGACGAACTTTTGCCCGAACATGCCGCTGTTATTACGGAGCGCGCCGGAAGGGAAATTCCCGCCAAGTTTTTGCCGACAATAATAATGCGGGAGTCTTTGACCGAGGATTATAAAGTTGGCATGAAAATATTGGCGATGAAGCATTTGGCCACATTTGAGGAAAATTTATAATTTGTATAATCCACCATAGTTGCTAAAACAATAAAAACGGCTAAAAGAGAAAAAGAAAAGAAGCAAAAGGGAAAAACTCTAAAAAACTCTGATGTAAATTTACAACATATGTCCGTTAAAGGGCATCTATAGAAACTCTTTTTTGAACTCCTCCCGTCGGTTGCGCCGACACTCTCATAGTTTCTCTTCGGGAGGATGGCTGACGGAGGGAGTTTTTAGGGGTTGTCTAAAGTTTTTTCTTTTTCTTTGGTTCTTTCTCTTTTTCTTTTTTTCAAAAGAGCAAAAGAGAAAGAACATAAAAACAGTTTTTGGAGAGGTTCTTTTCATAATTTTGAAAAACTTGACTTTATGTGTTAAAATATCGGTGTTGCGTTTAGGAGAAAATAATGCCAAAGTCTGCTTTTACTTCGGCTGCGACGGGTTTTGCGGCGGCATTTTCCGCCTTGCCCGCCGTTATGGCTACGGCTCTTTGCATGACGCAAGCGGGGGTTGATTTTTTCTCCGCCTGCGTTATACTTTTGGCAGGTTGCGCGTTTTTGACTTTTATCTGTGCCGCCTATGGCGAGCCTTTTGTCGTTGCGCCGTCCTTGCCCATTGTCGGTTGGCTTTTGTGGCTTGAAGTTGTGTCGCATGGCGTTTTATTGTCGGCTGTGGCGGCGGCGGGGGTAGTTGCCTTTGCATTTGCCGCAGTTGTTGCGCTTTTTGTCAAAATCGGCGAAAGGATTGTTTTGCCCAAGTTTTTTCGCTTGTCCGTTATTGCTACTTTGGGGGTTATGCTCGCAGCGGAAGGGCTTATCTATGGACGCGTACTCATAGGTTCGCCGACAACGATAATGACAACGGGTAATTTTGACGACCCATTTTGCCGCATTACTGTTTTGGGCGTAATATTTATTTTTATTCTCGCGACAAAAAAATCGGCGGCGGCTTTGTTTTGGGGCGTGTGTTTCACCGTTTTTTACGCCTGGTTGGGCGGGTTTGTGGCTTTGCCGCAACAAATTTTCGCCATGCCCGAAGAAAACATTTTTCGCTATTTTTTGCAGCTTGATTTTGCGGGCGCGTTGGCCGTTCCCGAAATAATTCTTACGCTGTTCTTGGTAATAATAATCGGGAATGTGGGGCTTTTTGAGGCTTTGGGGAACAAAAGCCCCAAAAGAGGGTTTTTATTTTCGCTTTTTGTGGGCGGAATTGTTCCCCTTGTGTTTGGCGGGATGCCTATGATGCTTGCGCCGGAGTCGGCGATTGTCGCCCAAGGAAATGGCGGAAGAAAAGCCGTGTGGGCGGCGGCTTTATCCTTTTTGCTGTTTGTTTTTTTTGTGCCGCTTTTAGGGGCTGCGGCGGATTTTTCGGCGACGGTTGCGCCGACTTTGATTGCCGCAGGTTGCCTGTTGTTGCGTCGAATTGAATTTGCCGAATTTGACAAAATTGGCAAGTCGGAATTTTTTTCGGCGGCGACAATGCTCATAATCGCGCCTTTAAGCCACGATTTAACTTATGGCGTTGGCGCGGCGGCTTTTGTGTATGCCCTGCTGAACATTTTTTCCGACGGCAGAAAAAAGGCAAACATGGGTATCGGCGTTATGGCCGTTATGTTTATATTTTTGGTCATTATGGGAAGTTACTTGCGATATTAAATACGGAAAGGACTAATTGTTAATGGGACTTAATTTGGCAAAACAAAAATATTTTACCGCTGTTTTTTGCGGCGCGTTAATGCTTTCGTTTTCATATACGGCAGATGCCCGCGTTCACGACCCAAAGGTTGACACCGTGGTGCAAACTCGTCAGTCCATGAGTTCCGGCAGCACCAAAAACGTCGGCCGCAACGGACAAAAGAAACTGACTCTTAACGAGCGCATCGAGCAAATTCTCCATCCCAGAGTCGAAAAAGATACCTTGTCCGTGCCGCGAACCTATTCTGCCAACGACGAATCCATTATCGGCACGCCCCTTGCCAGTCAGCATCAATGCGTAAAATATCTTTTGAGCGTAAACCCCCGTCCCAATATCGCCGTATCGCCGGAGCAGTTGGTGGCCTATTATTACGAAGAAGGAGCGCGGGAAGGCATACGCCCCGACGTGGCCTTTGCCCAAGCGTTGAAGGAAACGGGCTTTTTCAGTTACGGCGGCACGGTTACTCCCGACCAAAACAATTATTGCGGCTTAGGCACAACAAGCAGTTATGTTAAGGGCGCGTATTTTGCCTCTCCGGCTTTGGGCGTACGAGCGCACATACAGCACCTTTTGGCCTATGCCTCCACGAGAAAACCCACCGTTCCCATAGTTGACCCACGGTATAAACTTGTTCGCGACAATTACGGAAACGGCACGCTTAACCGATATTCGGAGCTTAACGGGCGTTGGGCTGTGCCGGGCAACGGTTACGGGCAGAGTGTTATGAATGTGTTTAAGGCGATATTGCGCGAATGAATTAAAAAGACGAAAGAGTGAAGTAAATGATAACTATTAACGGTTTGGCTTTGCAGTTCGGCAAACGGACGTTGTTTAAGGACGTGAATTTGAAGTTTACTCCCGGCAACTGTTACGGCGTTATAGGCGCAAACGGCGCTGGGAAGTCAACTCTTTTGCGGCTGTTGTCCGGCGAACTGGAGCCTACCAAGGGGACGATAGAAATTACCCCCGGCGAGCGAATTGCCGTGCTAAAACAAGATCATTACGCCTATGACGAATATGAGGTTTTGCGTACCGTTATAATGGGGCATAAGCGTCTTGTGGAGGTAATGGACGAAAAAAATCTTCTCTATGCCAAGGAAAATTTTTCCGAAGAGGACGGTATCAAGGTCTCGGAACTTGAGGCGGAGTTTGCCGAGTTAAACGGCTGGGAGGCCGAGGCGGAGGCCGCAAAACTTTTGATGGGCTTAGGCATTGAAGAAGAAAAACATTCCCTGCCCATGGCCGACCTTACCCCCATGGAAAAAGTGCGGGTGTTGTTGGCGCAGTCTCTTTTCGGCAACCCGGACATTTTGCTACTTGACGAGCCGACCAACCATCTTGATATTGAGTCTATAAATTGGCTTGAGGAATTTTTGGGCAATCTTGACAGCATAATAATCGTCGTGTCCCACGACCGGCATTTTCTCAACCAAGTTTGCACTTATATATGCGACGTTGATTTTGGCGGTATCAATCTTTACGCCGGCAACTATGATTTTTGGTATCAGTCAAGCCAGCTTGCCTTGCAAATGGCCAAGGACGCCAATCGTAAGAAAGAAGAAAAAATCAAGGAACTGCAAAACTTTATTTCCCGTTTTGCCGCCAACGCCGCCAAGTCCAAACAGGCCACAAGCCGCAAGAAAATGCTTGAAAAAATTACACTTGACGACATAAAACCATCGTCGCGGCGTTATCCTTACATTGCTTTCACGCCGGAACGGGAGGCGGGCGACCAACTTTTGACCGTCGAAAACCTAACCAAAACCGTGGACGGGGAAACGGTGCTGAAAAACGTCAGCTTTACTCTGAAAAAAGGCGACAAGACCGCTTTCGTGGGGCCTAACACCTTGGGTAAAACCATGCTCTTTAAGATTTTGGCGGGGGAAGAAAAGGCGGATTCGGGTTCGTTTTCATGGGGCGTTACCACATCAAGGGGCTATTTGCCCTCTGATAACTCCGAGTATTTTGACGGGGTTAAGCTAAATCTTGTGGATTGGCTCAGGCAGTTTTCCCCCGACCCCGACGAAACTTTTGTGCGCGGCTTCTTGGGGCGAATGTTATTTTCCGGCGAAGAAAGCCAAAAGGCGGCGGGGGTGTTATCGGGCGGCGAACGAGTGCGGTGTATGCTCTCTAAGTTAATGCTCTCCGGCGGCAATGTGCTGATACTTGACGAACCCACCAACCACCTTGATCTTGAGTCCATAACCGCTCTTAACAACGGGCTTATTGCCTTTAAGGGCACGTTGCTTTTTGCTTCTCATGACCATGAATTTGTACAGACCATTGCCAACCGCATAATCGACATAACCCCCGACGGCGTGGTTGACAGGCTTTCGACTTACGATGATTTTTTGGCAAACGAAACGGTGAAACAGCAGCTTGCCGAAAAATATGGAAAGAATAATGCTCGATAAAATTTTTCACCGCTTTGAAAAATCGCCGACGGAAGATGTCGGCAGCGCGAACCGCCTAAAGGAAATGGTGGCGGTTTTAAGGAAACATGATATTGTTCGCGGCGTTACTCCCAAAAAACTTCGGCTCATTCTTGAGGACTTAGGGCCGCTGTTTGTAAAGTGGGGGCAAGTAATGAGTATGCGCCCCGACTTTTTGCCGAGCGAATACTGCGAAGAGTTGATGAAACTTCAGACCGAAGTAAAGCCCATTCCCTTTGAGACGGTTATCGAAGTTATCGAAAAAGAATATAATTGTCGCGTGGGCAAAATTTTTGCCGAAGTTGATGAAGATGTTTTGGGTTCGGCGAGCATAGCGCAGGTTCACAAGGCGCGTCTTGTGGAGGGCGACCGGGTGGTGTTGAAGGTGCAACGCCCCGGCATTTACGAAGTGATGTCCAAAGACATTGTTTTGTTAAAGCGGGCGGCGCGGCTCTTAAAGGTCATCAGCCGCTCTCAAGACGTTGTTGATTTTAATCTTGTCCTTGACGAAATGTGGACAATCGCCAAGCAGGAAATGGATTTTTTGGTGGAAGCCGATCACATCGAGGAATTTCGCCATTTTAACCATGACATGGATTCTGTTTCCTGCCCCTTGGTTTACCGTCAGCTTACCACTCCCCACATTTTGGTAATGGAATACATTGACGGTTTCCCCATTGACAACGAGGAAAAAATTCGCGAAAATCATATCGACATGAACGCCTTGGGGCGAAAGTTAGGCGAAAATTACGTCAAGCAAATTATTGAGGACGGTTACTTTCACGCCGACCCGCACCCCGGGAATATTTGGGTGAAAAACGGCCGCATCGTCTGGCTTGACCTGGGTATGATGGGGCGGCTATCCAATCGCGACCGCGCTGCCATACGCAAGGCAATATTTGCTCTCGCCAACCGCGACACCTTTGAAATGAAAAACGCCGTGTTGGCCTTGGGGCAGGCAAAAGGCAAAGTAAACCACACAGCCCTTTATCAGGACATTGAAAGCCTTATGGAGCAATACGACAACATGGATTTCAGCTCCCTGAAAATGGGCGTGTTGACTCATCAAATCCTAAACCTGCTTCGCGTCCACAGAATTGCTTGCCCGCAGGGGCTTAGTATGTTCGCTCGCGGCATTATGACAATAGAGGGCGTAATGCGAATGTGTTGCCCAAAGGTGAGTTTCGTCGAGATATTCGTAAAGAGTATGTCTCTTGATTTTAAGCGTAATTTCAAGTGGCGGGACGAGATAAACAAGGCCAAACGTGAAGGATACTTGCTCCTTAGAAAATCCGTGCAACTCCCCGAGCAGATTTCAAATATCCTCAAGATGACCATGAGCGGACAAACGAAAATGAACCTTGACGTGACGGGGAACGAGGACACTTTGCGACAAATTGACATGATGATAAACCGCCTTATCTTGGCGGTGATGTGCGCGGCGTTGCTGTTGGGGTCAAGCACAATTTGCACCACCAACATGACGCCAAAGATAATGGAAATACCTTTTTTGGGCGCGGCCGGTTATTTGTTGGCCTTTATACTGAGCCTAAGAATTATTTGGGATATTTACATGAAGAAATAAGGGGTGTTTTACTTGCGAGGGATACGCGGCGCAACCACCGTAAACGAAAACACGCGGGAAGAGATTTTCGGCAAGACCAAGGAATTAACCGCAGAAGTTTTGCGGGTAAACAATATCGCCCCGCAGGACATAGGGGCGGCTATTTTCAGCGCGACGGAGGATATTACGGCGGCGTTTCCCGCCGCAGGGGCAAGGGAAATCGAAGGCTTTTCCGAAGTACCCCTCTTTGACGCAAGACAAATGAACGTGGAAAACGGGCTGAAATTTTGTATTCGTCTTTTACTGTTGGCGGACACCGACAAGAAACAGCGGGAGATAAAACACGTTTACTTGCATGGCGCAAAAAAATTGCGCCCGGATTTGGCGCGATGAGAGTAACCAAGGAAATAAAACAAAAACAGCTTGCCGTTTTGGAAGAAGTTTATAAGGATGCCAAGCCGGAACTTATATTTAATTCGCCCTTTGAACTTTTAATCGCGGTAATCTTATCCGCCCAATGCACGGACAAACGGGTGAATATCACCACGGCGCGGCTTTTTGCCCAAGGGAACACGCCGCGGCAAATTTTGGATTTGGGCGTATCCGCTCTTGAAGAGGCAATAAAGGACTGCGGCCTTTTTCGCAACAAGGCGAAAAATATCATAGCCGCCTGCGAAGTTTTACTGAAAGACTACGACGGCGAAGTGCCGCAGGATTTTAATAAACTCATGGCTTTGCCCGGCGTGGGGCGAAAAACCGCCAACGTCGTTATGAGCGTGGCCTTTGGCAAGCCTGCCATCGCCGTTGATACCCATGTTTTTCGCGTGAGTAACCGTTTGCGTTTGGCGACGGGGGAAACGCCCATCGAGGTGGAAAAGAAATTGCAAAAGGCGATACCGAAAGAAAAATGGTCGTCGGCGCATCATTGGCTTATTTGGCATGGACGCAGGGTATGCAAGGCAACAAAACCTCTTTGCC
>CAJOQC010000097.1 GCA_905236785.1 uncultured Selenomonadaceae bacterium | reverse complement strand
GCTTAAATCAGCCCTCCTCTTGGAGGAGGGTGTCGGCGTAGCCGACGGGAGGAGGTATAAAAGCGAGTTTTTAGAGATGCCCTTAAGTAATCCCGAACCCTTTTGCAAAGTAATTTGAAAATCAATATCGCTTTTCATATAGGCCGTAAAAGACCAAATGAAAAAACTCCCCCGAAGACAATGTTATCTTCGGGGGAGCAGACTTTTACGGAATAGGTCAAGTTTTAATCGCGAAAATTACACCAAGCCATGCGCCAGCATGATGTCCGCAACCTTCACGAAGGCCGCCATGTTTGCGCCCGCCACCAAATCGTCGGGGTCGGCGTAGGTTTCGGCGTTCTTTTTGGCCTGTTCGTAAATGTTTTTCATGATGCCCTTCAGTTTGTCGTCAACTTCTTCAAAAGTCCACTGCAAACGCTCGGAGTTCTGCGCCATTTCAAGGGCGCTTGTGGCCACGCCGCCGGCGTTGGCCGCCTTGGCGGGGGCAAAGTAGACTTTGTTCTTTTGGAAGTATTCGATAGCGTCAAGGGTGCTGGGCATATTTGCGCCTTCGCCCACGGCAATAACGCCGTTGGCCACAAGCGCCTTCGCGCCCTCAAGATCAAGTTCGCTTTGGGTGGCGCAGGGGAGGGCAATGTCGCATTTAACCGTCCATACGCCTTTGCAACCTTCGTGATATTCGGCGTTGGGGTGGGTATCTATATATTCTTTGATACGGCCGCGACGAACTTCTTTTATCTCTTTCACCGCCGCAAGGTCAATGCCGTCCTTGTCGTATACATAGCCGTTGCTGTCGGAGCAAGTGACCACCTTCGCGCCGAAACTTTGGGCTTTTTCGATGGCGTAAATGGCCACGTTGCCCGCGCCGGACACAACCACGGTTTTGTCTTTAAGGTCAATGCCCTTCGCGTCCAACATATTTTTAACAAAGTACAAAAGGCCGTAGCCCGTGGCCTCGGTGCGCGCCAAACTGCCCCAATAATTGACGCCTTTGCCCGTTAACACGCCGGCATCGTAAGCGTCGCGGATGCGCTTGTACTGCCCGAAAAGATAGCCGATTTCGCGGCCGCCCACGCCGATGTCCCCGGCGGGTACGTCAACGTTGGGACCGATGTGGCGGCAAAGCTCCGTCATAAAGCTCTGGCAGAATTTCATGACTTCGTTGTCGCTCTTGCCCTTCGGATCAAAATCCGAACCGCCCTTGCCGCCGCCGATGGGCAAGCAGGTGAGCGCGTTCTTAAAGACCTGCTCAAAGGCCAAGAATTTTAATATGCTGAGGTTGACGCTGGGGTGAAAACGAAGACCGCCTTTATATGGACCTATGGCGCTGTTCATCTGCACGCGGTAGCCGCGGTTTATGTGGATTTCGCCTTTGTCGTCCTGCCAAGGCACGCGGAAGGTGACAATGCGCTCGGCCTCCACCATGCGCTCTAAGATTTTTGCTTCTTTATATTGAGGATTTTTTTCCAACACGGGAATAATCGTGGTCAGAACTTCTTTAACGGTATTGTGAAACTCCGGCTCGTTGGGGTCGCGTTTTTTTACCAATTCCAAAACGTCCGCAACATATTGTTTCATATCTGCCATTTAATATCGCTCCTTTTATGCTCGCGTTATACCAACGGAGAGATTATACAACAGCCGCCCCTAAAATTACAGACTTTTTCGGGGAAAAATACTGTATACATTTTTCTGTTGACGCGTTCGTTTTTTTTTATGGGCATCTCTAAAAACTCTTTTTTGAACTCCTCCCGTCGGCTTCGCCGACACCCTCCTCTAAGAGGAGGGCGGATTTCAAGCCTCACTCTTAGAGGGAGGTGGCAGCCAGCAGGGCTGACGGAGGGAGTTTTTAGAGGTTGCCTAAAAAACAAACAGACCGCCGACAAAGCGTCGGGAGTATATTTCCCCCGGCGATTGGTCGGCGGTATTTGTTTTGATTTTTCGTTTTTATCATGGCGAACCGCTGCGAAAAAAGCCGCTATCGCCAAAAAAATATTTATAAAGCAGGGAAATTATCGCTTTTTGTCGAATTATCTCGCTGTTGTTTATAGGAACATCGAAGGAGGTATTTCAGTGAGCGCGACTTTTAATGCCTTGATTGTTTTTTTGTCCTTGTGCCTCGTGTTGGCCGCCGTGGCTTGTCGGCACTTTTATCTTGTCGCCGCAAGGGGCAGGGAAAAACATAAGCATTTTCTGAACCTTCTTAACGCGGCGGAAATAAAAGCCTTTGACTACGATAAAAAAGACGATACGCTAATGCTCTCCCTTTCATGCGCCACGCTTTTTAATTGCGGGCAAAAGCTCGAAAACTTTTCCTCCGTCGATAGCGACAATTTGTCCGTCGATCAAAAAAATCTTTTGAAGAGTTTACAGTCGGCGGTGGCTCTTGACGGCGATGGCCGCGAGATTAACATTCGTCAAATAAACCACCAAACGAACATTTATACGGTGAAAAGTTTGGTGTTTAACGACGCAGACGGGCGAATAGACCATGTGGCAGGGATTTTAATCGACAAAACCGCCGAAATTAAGAACCGCCAAGCGCCGTCAGATGACACCGAAACCGACGAATTGACCAAAGTGTTTAACTCCGGG
The DNA here is from genome assembly GCA_905236785.1 of uncultured Selenomonadaceae bacterium. Classification (GTDB taxonomy): domain Bacteria; phylum Bacillota; class Negativicutes; order Selenomonadales; family Selenomonadaceae; genus CAJORE01. The sequence goes on along the minus strand of CAJOQC010000097.1, from coordinate 1,580 downwards.
GCAATTCGCCGCCTGGTGCGGGACAAACTGTCTTCTTACGACGGCGCGGACGTGTCGGCGTTCATCATCTTGGCCATCGATAATTTTAAGAATGTCAACGCCGTCATGGGGCATCAAACCGGCGACAGGATATTGACCATGACTGCGGCGACGCTGAAGGATATTCTGCGCAGTAACGACTATGTGGGGCGTTTGGGCGGCGACGAATTTTGCGTTTATTTCACCAAAGTTCCCGAGGCCAAACTCATGAACAATATCTGCGAACGGATAAACAAGCAAATAACAAACCGCGTTGCCGACGACGACATCACCATGCCAATTACCGTCAGCATAGGTTGCACGGTGATACGCCTAAACGACGATTTTAAGGCGGTGTACGGTCGCGCCGACCGCGCCCTTTACTTGGCGCGGGAAAACGGACGTAATACTTATGCGGTGGTGGAATGACTCTAATGATTTCAACGACGGATTTTGACAAGTTGCAAACCGAACAGGAGAATATAAAAAGCCGCAACATCGACGAAGCAGACACGGCGACGATGCTGAAAATAATCAACGACGAGGACAAAAAAGCGATTTTGGCGGTGGAAAAAGCCTTGCCGGAAATTGCCGCCGCCGTCGAACTTATAGCCCGGCGGCTGAAAAAGGGAGGCAGGTTGTTTTATATCGGTTCGGGGACTTCCGGGCGTCTCGGCGTGTTGGATGCTGTGGAGTGCCCCCCAACATACGGCACAGACCCAAACTTAATAGTGGGGCTTATAGCCGGCGGTTACGAAGCGATTTTTCGCGCCAAGGAGGGGGCGGAGGATGATTTTTCTTTGGCCGCCAAGGATTTGGCCGCGAAAAATTTATCAAAGGGCGACGTGGTGGCGGGGATTGCCGCCTCCGGGCGCACGCCCTATGTCATAGGCGGGCTAAAGTACGCCGGGGAAATAGGCGCGGCGCGAATTGCCATATCCTGCGTGAACAACTCGGAACTAAAGAAATATGCCGACATAAATATCGAAGCGGCAACGGGCGGCGAAGCGGTGACGGGTTCAACCCGCATGAAGGCGGGGACGGCGCAAAAAACCATACTCAATATGCTCTCCACGGGGGCTATGATAAAACTTGGCAAAGTTTACGGCAACTTAATGGTTGACGTGAAAGCCACCAACGAAAAATTAAAAAACCGCGCCCGCCGCATCGTGGAAAAGGCGGCAAATGTGGACGCGACAACCGCCGACGCGCTCTTAAAGGCCGCCGATGGCAACGCCAAAACGGCGATTTTTATGCATCTTGCGGGGCTAAACCGCGACGAAGCGCGAAGTAAACTCGACGTAGCGGGGGGAAACCTAAAGCAGGCGTTAAGGTTATGACAATGTTAAGGTAACCTCTAAAAACCCCTCCGTCAGCCCTGCGGGCTGCCACCTCCCCAAGAGGGGAGGCTTGAAATCAGACCTCATCTCGGAGGAAGAGGGTGTCGGCGTAGCCGACGGGAGGAGGTATAAAGTGAGTTTTTAGAGGTTGCCTAAAACAATTTATTGCGAGGGGCGATGTATATGTCGATTTTTGTCCCCGGGGGGAACATTTCGCAGAGG
>CAJOQC010000096.1 GCA_905236785.1 uncultured Selenomonadaceae bacterium | reverse complement strand
CTGCGGGCTGCCACCTCCCTCCAAGAGGGAGGCTTAAATCAGCCCTCCTCTTGGAGGAGGGTGTCGGCGAAGCCGACGGGAGGAGGTGTATAAAAGCGAGTTTTTAGAGATGCCCGTAAATAAAAAAATATTGGGAGGCAGATATTTATGGCAGAGATTGACCGGCAGGATAAGTCTTTAATAGAAGAAAAAATTGATTCGACGGATATTTTTGACGGGCATCTTTTGCACGTTAAAAGCGACCGTGTGCGTTTGCCCAACGGCCATGAGGCGGTGCGGGAATGGATAAAACACCCCGGCGCGGCGGCGGTTGTGCCGTATTTTGACAACGGCGACGTTCTATTGGTGAAACAATACCGTTACCCCGTGGGGCAGATTACCCTTGAAATTCCGGCGGGCAAACTTGACGCGCCGGGGGAAGACCCCAAAGACTGCGCCCTTCGCGAACTTTCGGAAGAGACGGGCTACAGCGCGGCGACGATTGAAAAACTGGGCATGATTGCCACTACCGTTGGGTTTTCCGACGAGTATATTCACCTTTACGCGGCAAAAAATTTGCAACGGGGGGAGCAACACCCCGACGATGACGAGTTTATAAACGCCTTGCGTATGCCCTTTGCCGAGGCTCTCACCATGATAAAGGATGGGCGCATAATCGATGCCAAGTCAATAATCGCCTTGCTGATGTTAAAAGATAACCTGTTAGGAGATACCCATGTTTGATTTTGATCTTTTGCAGATAGTGGCGGGTTTGCCCGGCCTTGTTATTGCCATGGTGGTGCATGAGTACGCCCACGCCCTTGTGGCGGTAAAGATGGGCGACCCAACGCCGCGTTTTGCCGGGCGGCTCAGTCTAAACCCCATGAACCACATTGACCCCATTGGGCTTTTGTGTATGTTCTTGGTGCATTTCGGCTGGGCAAAACCCGTGTCCATAAACCCCTATAATTTCCGCAACCCGCGCATGGGCGACATATTGGTGTCCCTGGCAGGGCCGTTTGCAAATTTTGTCACGGCGTTTATTGCCATGGCGATGCTTTTTGCGCTTTTCGCCGGGACGAACGGCGCAATGAGCAGCGGCGCGCAGCAGGTCTTTTCGCTGATTATCCTCTACAACATAAATTTCGGTATATTTAACCTTATACCCGTGCCGCCCCTTGACGGCTCTCATGTACTGAAGGAACTTTTGCCCGGGGAATTGGCGTACAAATTGGCGGGGTTGGAGCGGTACAGCTTTTTAATCTTGTTGGTGTTCTTGATGACGCCGTTGCCCTTTTATATTTTGCAACCCATTTCACGGGGAATAATCGGCGCAATGAGCGCGGTTTTGTCCTTTATATTCTGATGGAAGATTACAAAGTAAAACTGCCGATTTTTGAAGGGCCTTTGGATTTGTTGTGGCATCTTATTCAAAAGAACAAGATTGACATATACGACATACCCATGGCGGAGGTTACCCGGCAGTATCTTGATTATTTGGCGAAATTCCGCGAGTTTGACATGGATTTGGCCAGTTCTTTCTTGGTGATGGCGGCGACGCTTTTGCAAATTAAATCGCGCATGATGCTCCCGCGCCCGCCGAAGGAAAACGATGAGGAAGAAGAACCCGAAGACCCCCGCGCCGAATTGGTTGAACGGCTTTTGGAATACAAAAAATTTCGCGAGGCGGCGGAACTTTTGGCGGATATGGCATCCATCGAAGAAAAATCCTTTGCCCGCGACCCCATGCCCATTCCATCCAAGCACACCGCGCCGGACAGCTTGCCCCTTGTCTTGCTGATAAAAGCCTTCAGAAACGCCTTAAAGTTGGGGGACGAGTTGAAAATCCCCCAAGTTATCGTGCAACCCGAGAGTTACAACATCAACGACAAAATGGCAAGGATTTTGGATATGCTCGCCCGACGAGAGGGCAAGGCGTTTTTTGAAGATTTGGCGGAAACGGGTAGCAAAGGCGAATTGGTGGTGCTGTTTTTGGCTCTGTTGGAGCTTATTAAGCTAAAAGCGGTGACGGTGCGCCAAGACGAAGTTTTTGCCACGATTTATATTTTTCTGATTGAATACAAACCGATAAACGAATTGCAATTAAAATAGAGAACGAACTCATAAAATGAAACTGCAAAGCCCCGCTGTGTCGGCGTAAGCTACCGACGGCGGGGCTTTTTGAATTGATTGATAATTGATTGATACAGACAAAAAAAGCTCCCCGCAAGTGCGGGGAGCTGAAATTTCGTTGATATATTCAGTCTGTCGATATTTATCAGAAGAAGAATTCAACACGACCGAAGAGTTTGCGGTATTTAACGCTCTTGTCGCCGCTGAAGTTACCGTCGGCATAGATAGCGCGAAGACCGATGTTTTTCATGATAGCGTAGTTCGCGCCGACTTCCCAACCTTTAACGCCCTGACCGATACCATCATAGGTGCCGTACAAGCTGGTGTTGTAGCCGAGACGACGGTAGGCAACATACGCGCTCCACTGACCTTTCTGGGAAGCATTATCGTAATTACCATAGTCGAACTGTACCTGCCAAGCCTTATTTTCCCAATCAGCCTTGGTGTTGCCGGCATAATCGGCATGGAGATTGGCTTTACCGAGTTTGTAACCGAGGTTCAAAGCCCAGATATTAGCATCGGAGGTGTTAGCATTATTGCTGTAGAGATAGGTTCTGAAATCCTCGCTGTTGAGGTGATGATAAGACGCGCCGCCGTAGATGCCTTTGTCGGTGTCATACTGAACGGTGATAGCCTGATAGTTGGCGGTATCGTTGTAGTCGTAGATGGTCACGTCATTATTGAAACGATTGGGATTGATACGACCAGCAAGGAGGTTGACCTTAACTTTGTTGCCAATCTGCAAATTCAAGCCGGAGAACTCGTCATCGAAGAGAAGACCATGTTCGTTGGTGTAATGCTCTTGCATACCGAGTTTAACGTTGAAGTTCTTGTAATCGCCTTCAGCAAAAGCTCTCTTCAAACGAAGAGTGTTGTCGCCGTTTGCGCCTTGGTCATCGCGCATATTGATGTTGCCGTCGATACGAGCTTTAATCGTCCAGTGATCGTTGACCTCAGCAGTGGGTTCCAAACGATAGAGAACGTTGTCGTTGTTCACTTTAACGGCTTCATTCTGGTATCTGCCGCGAGTGCTGGTGTAGGTGTACTCGACTTTACCGGTCCATTTTACCATGTCGGCGTGTTTTTCAAGGTTGCTTACGCGAACGCCCAAGCTGTTGAGCTCGTCGGAGAACTCAGCGGCCAAACGGTCGATAAGGGCTTTATCGGTAGCACCCACATCGCCTTTAGCCATAGCCTTGGCAATCATCTGAGCCATTTCGTAACGGGTGATGTTACGCTGACCGCGATAGGTGCCGTCGCCGTAACCTTCGATAACGCCGTCGGCAGCAAGCTGGGTAACAGCGTCATAAGCCCAATGGTCAGCAGAAACATCGGAAAACGGATTAGCAGCAGCAAAAGTAGTGCTGGCAGCGCCCACAACCAAAGCGGTGGTAAGGGCAGTAACGAGAGACTTTTTCATGAAGTATCTCCTCCTAATGAAGATAATAAAAATGTATTTTAGTGAATCTCCTTCATCCCTTGGGACGTTAGCAAGATTACTTCATGAGTGTCCTCGTTTCCTCAGTGGCTTTCTTGCCTTGTCCCTCAAGACGCGCTTATAATAGCACAGGTTTTCTTACTTTGCAAGGGGTTTTTCAAAGATTTTTGTTTTCTAATCTTTCTCTAATAATCTCTTAATTTTCGGTTAATCAAAAGTGGGTTTCACCGGCATTGTTTCTTGTTTGACGCTATTTAATACTAATCTTCGATTAAGATTAGACAATTTTAATTAAAGGGAACCTCTAAAAACTCCATTTTTCGTCTGAACCCCTCCGCCCT
>CAJOQC010000095.1 GCA_905236785.1 uncultured Selenomonadaceae bacterium | reverse complement strand
TCCTCAGCGTAGCACCACTACGCTTCGTCGTCATTCCTTGTCTGCCGAAAAAATCCCTCGGCAATTGCACGAACTCATTTATGCAGTGTTTCCTAAAATCGCGGTTGTAAAAATGAAAAATTTATGTTATCATAACGAAGCAGATTTAAGCGCGGGCGTGGCGGAACTGGCAGACGCGCCGGATTTAGGATCCGGTGCCGCAAGGCGTATGGGTTCAAGTCCCTTCGTCCGCACCAAAATGAAGACCACAATGCTCTCATGAATTTTGAGAGCGTTTTTTTGTACGAGGGCGGCATGAAAAAATACAAGATTATCCCCAAAAGGCGCGAAGACATTTTTGCGGATTTGTTAAAAGATATGAACCTCACCGGGGACGAACGGGAAACCGTAAAGCGTGACTTTGTAATTGAACACGTGGAGGTTACGCCCAAAATTCGGCGGTGGGAAATTTATATAGACACCGATAAATCTTTGGACAGCGAACTTTTGGAAAAAGCGGAAAACTACCTAAAAAAAGAACACGACCTCGCGGCAGTGGTGCTTAAATCCGCCGTTACCCAAGAAACTTTTGACGTTGAAGATGTGCCGGAATACGAGCCGCCCGTTGAAATAGCGGAAATTCCCCGCCCTGCCGAAAATTTTGTTCCTACTGCCGCTACAGCCCCGTCAATCGGGGCAAACGGCGTTATTTTCGGCAAGGGAACAGAAGGACAAGTAATTAAAATCGACGAAATTGACGGCGAAATGCGAACCGTTGTGGTGGAAGGAAAAATCGGCGAAGGAGACAGTTGGGGCATACGAACCAACGAATTTAAGACCGGCACAAAATTGCTTGCCTTTGGTCTTGCCGACGATACCAACGGCATAAGTTGCAAAAAGTTTTTTAAGGGCAAGGAAAAGGACAGTTTCGACGGCGTTTTTGCCGCCCTCAAAAACGGCATGGATGTGCGGGTTAAAGGTCATGTAAATTTTGACACATATCAAAACGAATACGTTATTTTCGTCGATAGTATGTCTGCCCTTAAAAAGGAAGGGCGCAAAGACACGGCAGCGGTAAAACGGGTGGAACTTCACGCCCATACGGTGATGAGCGCAATGGATGCGGTGGTGACGGCCAAAGACCTCATAACCACTGCCGCAAAGTGGGGCATGGGCGCGGTGGCCATAACAGACCATGGCGTTGTGCAGTCCTTCCCCGACGCTATGAACACCAAAGCGAAATTAAAAAAGAGCGGCATGGACATAAAAGTAATTTATGGCATGGAAGGCTACTTGATCGAGGACGTGGATCAAAAAAGCGCATGGCATATAATTATTTTGGCAAAAAACGCCGTAGGGCTTAAAAATCTTTACCGCTTGGTGTCGGTCTCTCATTTGCGCTTTTTCCAACGTCGCCCGCGTATATTAAAAAGTTTGTTAAAGGAATACCGCGAAGGTCTTATTTTAGGTTCGGCCTGCGAAGCCGGGGAACTTATACGGGGGATTGTGGCCGGCGAACCTGAGGAAAAAATCGAAGAAATCGCCGATTTTTACGATTATCTTGAGATACAGCCCATCGGCAACAACGCTTTTTTGAAACGTAGCGACCGTTTCCCCGATATAACAAGCGACGAGGATTTAATAAATATCAATCTAAAAGTAGTCGAGCTGGCCAAAAAACTCAATAAGCCCATTGTCGCCACCTGCGACGTGCATTTTCTTAACGCGGAAGATTCGTTGTACAGAGCAATTTTAATGAAAAGCAAAGGCTACGACGATGCGGATTTGCAGCCGCCGTTGTTTTTCCGCACCACCGACGAAATGTTGGCGGAGTTTTCCTATCTTGACGCCGAAACGGCTTTTGCGGCGGTGGTGGAAAATCCCGTTAAAATCGCCGAATCAATCGAGGATATTAAACCCATCCCCGACGATTTGTATTCGCCGCCCATGCCCGGCGCGGCGGACGAAGTGGAACGGCTTTCTTACGGCCGCGCCCGCGAACTTTACGGCGAAAATTTGCCCGAACTTGTAAAAGCGCGTCTAAAGGAGGAGCTTACCCCCATAATCGGCCATGGTTTTGCGGCTCTTTATTTAATCGCGCAAAAATTGGTAAAAAAATCCATGGCCGACGGGTATCTTGTGGGGTCAAGAGGTTCCGTCGGCTCAAGTTTCGTCGCCACAATGACAGGCATAACCGAGGTAAACCCATTGCCGCCTCATTGGCGTTGCCCATGTTGCAAACATTCGGAGTTTGTGCGGGACGGTTCGGTGGGTTGCGGCTACGATTTGCCGGACAAAAACTGCCCCGTTTGCGACACGCCCATGATTAAAGACGGACATGACATTCCCTTTGCGGTGTTCTTGGGGTTTGACGGCGACAAAGTGCCGGATATAGACCTAAATTTTTCCGGCGTATACCAACCCACGGCGCATAAGTTTACGGAAATAATGTTTGGCCGTGATTTTGCCTATCGCGCCGGCACAATCGCCACGGTGGCGGACAAAACCGCCTACGGCTACGTCATGAAATATTACGAAGAAAAACGGCAAAAAAAACACCGCGCTTTCATCGAACGCACGGCAAAGGGCTGTATCGGCGTTAAACGCACCACCGGCCAGCACCCGGCGGGAATTATGGTTGTGCCACGGGATATGGACATACATTTTTTCACCCCCATAAACCATCCTGCCGACGATACGAAATCCACCATCATAACCACCCATTTTGACTATCATTCCATAAGCAGTCGCCTTGTTAAACTTGATATATTGGGTCACGACGACCCGACAATGATTCGTATGCTTGAGGATTTAACTCATCGCGACGCAAAAACCATTCCCTTTGACGACCCCGCCACGCTGTCGATTTTTACTTCAACGGAGGCTTTGGGTTTGACGGCGGAGGAACTTGGCACAAATTCCGGCGCGTATGGTATCCCGGAGTTTCGCACAGCCTTTACGCGGCAAATGGTGGATGCGGCAAAACCCGACTGCTTTAGCGACCTTGTCAGAATATCGGGCTTTTCCCATGGTACGGATGTGTGGCTCGGTAACGCCAAAGATTTAATCGACAACGGAACTTGTACGCTAAAGAACGCCATTTCCGCCCGCGACGATATAATGATGTACCTCATTCACCATGGCATAGATCCGTTGTTGTCCTTTAAGACCATGGAAAATGTACGAAAGGGCAAAGGTATCGCCCCCGACGTGGCGCAAAAACTTCTTGACGAAGGTATTCCTCAGTGGTATGTCGATTCATGCCAAAAGATAAAGTATCTTTTTCCCCGCGCTCATGCCACGGCCTATGTAATGATGGCCTATCGCATCGCTTTTTGCAAAGTGCATTACCCCTTGGCTTTTTACGCGGCCTATTTTTCCATTCGCGCCGACGAGTTTGATGCGGATGTGGTGTCACGGGGCAAAGATTATGTAAAAGAGCAAATTGATGCACTTGAAGCCAAAAGCCAAGAATCGAAACTTGACGTAAAAGAAAGCGGCACTCTCATTGTTTTGCAACTTGCATGGGAAATGTATTTGCGGGGTTACGGCGTAAAAAAGGTTGACATATATGAATCCGACGCTTATAAGTTTATCATACTGCCCGACGATACCCTTTTGCCGCCTTTGGCTTCTTTGGGGGGGGTTGGGCCTGCGGCGGCCAAGAGCATTGTCGATGCCCGCGAGCAGGGAAAATTTTCTTCCTTGGACGATTTGCAAAACCGAGCGAGCATAAGCAAAACTTGCGTCAAAATACTGCAAAATCATGGTTGTCTTGAAGGAATACCCGAAAGCGATCAAATTGCCTTGTTTTAGTATGAAAGGAAGATATGTATGCAAAGTTTTGAATATAAATGCCCCACGGAGATAATTTTCGGACGGGGCGCAGAAGAAAAGACGGCGCAAAAAATAAAATCTTACGGCGGTTCGCGGGTTTTTGTGCTGTACGGCGGCGGTAGCGCGATAAAAAGCGGCCTTTTGGCGCGTATAGAACGAAATCTCCTTGAGGCGGGGCTGCAAGCGCAAAAGCATGGCGGAGTACAACCAAACCCGCGACTGTCGTTTGCGCAAAGAGCAGCAAAGGCAGCCAAAGAATTTAATGCCGATTTTATATTGGGCGTGGGCGGCGGTAGCGTTATTGATACGGCAAAGGCCGTAGCCCATGGCGTTGCCAACCCCGATGTTGATATTTGGGATTTTTGGAGCGGCAAAGAAGTCACCAAAAGTTTGCCGGTGGGCGCGGTGCTTACAATAGCGGCGGCGGGAAGCGAAAGCAGTAATTCTGCCGTGCTTACCAATGAAGAAACCGGCAAGAAAAAAGGGCTTAACACCGAATTTAATCGCCCGGTTTTTGCGATTATGAATCCCGAAATTACCTTCACTCTCAGCCGTCGGCAAATTGCCTGCGGCGTTGCGGATATTATGATGCACACAATGGAGAGGTATTTCACCAAAATCGAAGGAAATAAGTTCACCGATTTGGTTGCGGAGGCACTTTTAGTCAACGTTATAGACAATGGGCGTATTGCCCTTGCCAATCGTAAAGACTATGAAGCCATGAGCGAACTTATGTGGTGCGGCAGCGTGTCTCATTCCAATTTTACGGAGCTTGGGCGCACAAAGGATTTTTCGGTGCATAAGTTGGGGCATGAGTTAAGCGGCAAATACGACGTAGCCCATGGGGAGTCCTTGACGACCATGTGGGGGGCGTGGGCGCGATTTGTTTATGAAGATGACGCGCCGCGTTTTGCCCGTTTTGCCGAAAAAATCTGGGGCGTAAACTCGGGCGGCACAGAAGAGCGGGCGCGGGCAGGTATACGTTTAACGGAAGAATTTTTCCGCGAAATGGATATGCCCACAAACTTCACCGAGCTTGGTATCGGCCATTTGACCGACGAAGAAATTTTTTACTTGGCGGATATGTGCGCCGGCAACGGCAAAGTGGGGCTGTTTCACCCTATCGACCGCGAAACGGCCATTAAAATTTATAACTCGGCCAATAAATAATTTATCCGCGAAAGGAGCGTAATAAAATGGTACTCCATGGCGCAGTGATAATCGAACAAGGCGTTACCTTCGGCCTTTTTTCCGTGCGCCCGTCCGTAACGCGGTACACGGCGCGGCTTGTGCAAACCCGTCGCGAAATAAGTCAGTTTTTTCCCAATATGCCCATAATCCTCATGTCCCAAGACAGCGAAGGTAAACCACATTACTACGGTCGGCGGGACATTGTGGAGTTTCTAAAGACAGTGCGGCTCGATCAGATTCCTTGGAAGGAGTATCATTTATATTAGGAGCGTAGCAAAAAAGTTTTGAGAACTTCTAATACTAAT
>CAJOQC010000094.1 GCA_905236785.1 uncultured Selenomonadaceae bacterium | reverse complement strand
CTCTTGATATCGGCACAATCATCATGGAATTGGCGGGGCTGTCATTTTTGGGCTTGGGCGCGCAACCGCCCACCGCAGAATGGGGAGCCATGATGGCAGGGGGGCGCAGTATGTTGCAAAGCGCCCCATGGGTTATTCTCTCCCCCGGCGCGGCAATTTTTATCACCGTTGCAGTGTTTAATCTGTTGGGGGATAAGCTAAGAGATGTGCTTGACCCCAAACAAGCGTATTATTTGAAAGGAGCAACAAAATGAACCGCAAAAAATTTATCGGCGTAGTAGCCATGCTTTTGGCTTTTTCGCTTTTTGCCGGTTGCGGCAACAATTCGACCGCCGACAACGGCGAAAAAATCTTCACCTACGGCACAATGGCCTACGGCCCTGCCATGGAAACCACCGGCACCGACCCGCACAACAGCTACGACGGTTGGGCGGCCATACGCTACGGCGTGGGGGAGACGCTTTTTAAGTTCAACGAAAAAATGGAATTGGTCCCATGGCTGGCGGAAAAATACGAACAGATTGATGAGTATACCGTTAAGATTACAATTAAAGATAACGTTGTTTTTTCCAACGGAAAAAAAGTCACCGGCGAAGCGGTAAAAGCCTGCTTTGAGGATTTAATCGCCCGCCACGACCGTGCGCCCCGTGATTTGAAGATTGCCTCCATATCGGCCAACGGTCAAGAAGTTACTATCACTTCCAACGAAAAAATGCCTGCATTGCTTAACTACCTTTCCGACCCCTACGGCTGCATTATTGATGTGGAGGCCGGTATAAAAGACAGAATTGCCGTGGGGACAGGCCCTTATAAGGCCGTAAAAGTCACCGATACGCAGGTTGACTTGGTGAAAAACGAAAATTATTGGGGCGACGTAAAACCCAAAATGGATAAGATATTTGTCAAAAGCATAACCGACGGCGACACCCTTACCATGGCAATGCAAAACGGCGAGTTGGATGCGGCGCAGGGGCTTCCTTACGCAAGTCTCGACCTTTTTAAGAAGGACAGCGGCAAATATAAACTCAGCCAAACCGAAACCAGCCGCGTATACCAAGCCGCCTTTAATTTTAAGACCCCGGAACTTCAAGACATTCGCGTGCGTCGCGCTATTTCCATGGCGGTGGACAAGGAAAATTTCACCAAGGTGCTGTTAAACGGCAACGGCGCGCCGGCCATAGGCCCATTCCCGGCGAATTTGACATTTGGTGGCGATGCGGTAAAAACCGTGCCTTATGATTTAGAAAGCGCCAAAAAACTTCTTAATGAAGCGGGCTATACGGACACGGACGGCGACGGTTATGTGGATAAAAACGGAAAAAATTTGGAGCTTAGATACCTCACTTATACCTCTCGCCAAGAGTTGCCCCTGTTGGCCGAGGTCACCCAAGCAAATCTAAAAAAAATCGGTATTAAGCTAAACGTAAACGCCACCGATAATCATAAAGCTTTCATCAAGAACGGTGAATACGATATTTACGCCAAGGCCATTGTTACGGCGCCCACCGGCGACCCGGAGTATTATTTCACCGGCCATATTATGCCGGGGGCTGTGGATAACGCCGGTTTTTACGACAGCCCTCGCATTGTCGAGTTGGAAAACGAACTGCACAACACTTACGGCGCAGAAAAGCGCGGAGAAATTGCCGTGAAAATGAGCCAACAAATTTTGGACGATGCCGCCCTCTTTTACGCCTCCCATTTGCGTATGTCCTTTGTTATGAAGCCCAATGTAGAAGGTTTCGTTGCGCATCCTTCCGATTATTATGAAATTCGCCCCGAATTGGACAAAAAATAAAGCCATGGTTGATGAGGAAAATGTACTGACAGCGGAAAATCTTTCCGTAAGCTACGGAGGAAAGGTGGCGATAAGCAAAATAAATTTTGCCCTGCCCCGAGGGAAAATTTTGGCCGTCGTGGGGGAGTCCGGCAGCGGCAAAAGCACTCTGTTAAAGGCGGTGCAAGGACTTTTGGGGAAGGCGGGACGCATAACGTCGGGGCGTATTGTCTTTATGGGGCGCGACATAACCAACCTTACCGACGACCAACGGCGAAAGTTGGCAGGTTCTGCCGGCATGACCATGATTTTTCAAAACGCCGCCGCTTCTTTTTGCCCCATCCGTACCGTAAACGAGCAAATTTTTGAAGCGGTACGGGTGCATAAGGATTGGAACTACGCTCACTTTCGCGAAAAGGCGCAAGGTATAGCGAAGAAAATAAATCTTAAAGATGAGGCGCTTGACGAATATCCCTTTCGTCTTTCCGGGGGCATGGGGCAACGAGCCGGAATATTGGCCGCCATTATTTTATCGCCGAAACTCATCTTGGCGGACGAGCCAACTTCGGCTTTGGACACGGTGACACAAGTCAGCGTGGCCAAGGAACTTTTGGGCTTAAAAGAAAACCTTGGTATTTCGATGCTTATTGTTACGCATCACATGGGCGTCGCCTATTACCTGGCCGATGATATTTTGCTGATGCGACGGGGGAAAATGGTGGAATACGGAGAAAAGAAAAGCATTTTTCGCGCTCCGAAGGCAGAATATACGAAAGAATTGATTGCGGCAGTGCCGCGATTGCATGATTTTGATTATGAGTAACGAAAACATTTTAACGGTGAAAAATCTTATCAAGGATTTTGTCGTGGGCAAAGAGCATAAGCGAGTGCTTAACGGCGTGAGTTTTGCCATCGGCGCGGGGGAGTGTGTTGGCTTGGTCGGCAAAAGCGGTTGCGGCAAAAGCACCGTTGCCCGCACGGTGGCAAGGCTTACCCCCGCAGACGGAGGGGAGATAATCTTAGCGGGCGAAGACATCACCGCTGCCAAAGGTCGAAAACTCGCCGTTGCTTACGGGAAAATGCAAATGATTTTCCAAAGCCCGGAGGATTCCTTCGATCCTAAAAAAACATTGGGCTGGAGTTTGGGGGAAGGCCTGCGAAATCGCGGCTTTGATAAGCAACGCATAAAAAAGCGTATTGACGAACTTCTTAACGAAGTGGGGCTTTCCCCGACCTACCGAAAACGGTATCCGCATCAGGTATCCGGCGGAGAGTGCCAACGGGCGGCAGTTGTTCGGGCTGTTGCCCTTTCGCCCAAACTACTTCTGTGCGACGAAGCCACAAGCGCGTTGGATGTCATGGCGCAGGCGCAGGTGACCCGTTTAATTCGGCGGTTTACCAAGGAACTTAATATCGCTTGTCTGTTTATTACCCACGATTTGGCTCTGCTGCCAAGTATAGCCGACCGAGTTATGGTTATGGATAAAGGTGAAATCGTCGAAACGGGCAAAACCGACGAGATAATCGGTAATCCCCGGACGGAAGCAGCCAAGGAATTGTTAGCGGCGGATTTTTTTCGCGGAGCATAAAAGTTCTTTCTCTTTGTCTTTTTTGAAAAAAATACAAAGAGAAAGAACGAACCAAAGAAAAAAATCAGCCTCTCCCCCCTTTTTTTATACTTCCTCCCGTCCACCCTCCTCTAATACTAATCCTCGATAAAAATTTAAGGGCATCTCTAAAAACTCGCTTTTATACCTCCTCCCGTCGGCTACGCCGACACCCT
>CAJOQC010000093.1 GCA_905236785.1 uncultured Selenomonadaceae bacterium | reverse complement strand
GAAGGAAAGCCGTCTCATACACTCACCGTAAAAAAGTACGCTTTTTAACGGTGATAAAAGGAAATGCAACATGAAAATAACCATAACAGCGGTCGGTGGCATAAAGGAAAAATATTTGCGGGATGCAATAGACGAATATATGAAACGCCTTCGCCCCTTCGCCAAAATCGAAATAAAAGAAATCGTCAACGAAAAAATGAGCAATACTCCTTCTAAGGCCGAAAAGGAACAAACGTTGTTGCGCGAAGGGGAAAAACTCTTAAAAGCAGTGTCCCCTGATGCCTTTCTTTTTGTCTTGGACGTAAAAGGCGCGATGCTGACTTCGGAAGAATTATCTGCCAAAATCGATAGCATCGCGCTTAACGGGAAAAGCGAAATTGTCTTTGTTATCGGCGGCACATTCGGCATCGGTGAAAATTTGCGAAAGGCCGCCGATTTTTGTTTGAGTTTTTCAAAAATGACCTTTACCCATCAAATGATAAGAGTACTCCTCTTAGAACAAATTTACCGCAGCTTTAAGATTAGTCGCGGCGAAAAATATCATTGGTAATTTCACGAGAATTTAGGAAGCAATGCATACATGAGTTCGTGTCATTGTCGAGGGATTTTTTTGACAGACAAGGAAAATGTCGTGAAGTCGTAGTTAGCTGCGTCAAACGGCATTTGATGCAGTATGCCGGAAAAAGGTCCGGCAATGGCTCGGAAGTTATGCCGTGCTTCTTTTATTTCCCCGTGCGCCCGCGTTTGGTCATGGGGACGTTTTCTTTGCAAAGGGGGCAATCTTCGGGTTTATAGGTTTCAACATCAATATGCAAAAGAGCTGTGGCGGGTACATCGCCAAAATCCGCCTTGCCGCCGCTTCTGTCCACCAACATACTGACGGCCACGGGAACGCCGCCGAATTTTTTCACCACGTCGATAACTTCTTTTATAGAACCGCCGGTGGTAACAATATCCTCAACTATCAGCACCCGTTCGCCTTCATGAAGGGTAAAGCCCCTGCGGAAAGTCATAACGCCGTTTTCCCGTTCGGTGAAAATTGCGCGGGCGTTTAGAGCCTTGGCCGTTTCATGCGCCAATATTATGCCCCCCGTCACAGGACCTACCACGGTTTCTATGTTTGCATCGGCAAATTTTTCCGCCATGGCCTCGCAAAGTTTTTGCGTGTACTTTGGGTGTTGCAGGACATTAAACTTTTCCACATACTGCGGGCTGTGAAGCCCGCTGGTCAAAAGAAAATGCCCGTTCATTATGGCTTTTGTTTCAAACAAAATATCTTTTACTTCCTGTTCGGTCATTGTACCTGCCTCATTTCCGTCAATATTTTTTCCGTTGCCGCTTGCGGGTCGCTTGCCGCCGTAATGGGGCGGCCGATAACAAGATGAGATGCGCCGTTTTTAAGGGCGGCGGCGGGGGTTGCTATGCGCTTTTGATCCCCTACTTCGCCATCGGCGGGGCGAATGCCCGGCGTGATGATAAGAAAATCCTTGCCGCATTGGGCGCGGATTGATGCCGCCTCTTTCGGGGAAGCCACCACGCCTTGCAAGCCCGCCTCCTTTGCCAGCGCGGCAAAACGCAAAACCTGTTCGTCAACTTTGCCGCCATGCCCCATTTTCTCCCATTCGTTTTGGTCAATGGATGTAAGCACGGTGACGGCGATTAACTTGGGCGTGGGGATATTGTTTTCGGCGGAAAACTCTTTTAAGGCCTCCGCCGCCCGTTTCATCATGGCAAAGCCGCCGCCGGCATGGACATTCATTATGTCCGCGCCCAACCGCGCCAAGGAACATACCGCGCCGGCGGCGGTGTTCGGTATGTCATGGATTTTTAGGTCGAGGAAAACTTTTTTGTTGCGTTCTTTTAGGTATTTCACGGATTTTTCGCCCACGCTGTAAAAAAGTTCCATGCCCACTTTGTAAAAATTAACCTTGTCCCCCAAGTTATCGACCAAATTTTTCATAGCGTCGAAGTCGTGAACGTCAAGGGCGGTTATCAGTCGATTATCGCTCATGTTTTGTCTCCCTTCGTTATTTCTCGCTTTTCAATCTCTGTGCCGTCGGGCAAATAGGCGGCAACGGTGAGTTTGTCGTTATCGGCGGAAAAGACAATGTAATTATCCGTTTCGGGTTGCGGCGCAACAAATTCGTCAAGGGCGTGGTCTGTCCAAAGGTTAGGATAGCGAACGTCCCCGGCAATGCCGGTCAAAATGTATAAGGGGCCTGTATCGTCCCGGGCAAAATTTTTGATGCGCCCCCGGTCGCGATAGGTGTGAAGATGCGCCGTAAAAACAACATCGAAACGAAGCTCCTCAAAAAGCGGCATAAATATCGCGCCCACATCGGAAAAACCTTCCTTGCGTTCCGGGCGGCCGCTTATGCGGTACTGCAAAACATCCTTATGCAAGAGAGCCACATTCCATTTTTTCCCGTTTTTCTTCACGTCATTTTTGAGCCAACTTATTTGTTCCCCCACCAAGCCGTCGGCAAATTCGTCCGTTTCCTCCCATTGGGTGTTGATTACGGCAAAATGAACGTCACCGACGGTGAAAGAGTAATAATACCGGGGGAACTTTTCGCTGTTGTTGGCGGGGGGCGCAAAATATTTCAGGTAAGCGTTGGGCAAACGAACCTGCCACTTTCGGTCGTAAGTTTCATGATTGCCCATGACCGGGGCAAAAGGGATTTTGTCGATTAGCCCCAACAGGGCGGCAAACCATGCTTGCCATTGGGTGCTGTCCTCGCCGTTATCCACCAAGTCCCCCATGCCGACGAAAAAATCTGCGTCGGGGTTGGCTTTTATGGCGTTTTGCGCCACATTTTCCCACACGTTGTAGTCGCTTGATTGGGAATCGGGAAATATTATCGCCTTAAATCCGCCTGTTGTGTTGGCTGCGCGAAACTCTTGCCATGCACTCGCGTTTTCTCCTGCCGCTATGCGGTATTCGTATTCGCCTCCGGGGGTTAAATATTCGATACGCGCCGAATATTGAAAAACTTTTTCGCCGTCGTCCTCAAAACTTTCGTCAAGAGCGGCGATTTTTTTTGTTTCGCCATCTGCGCCCTTTGGTCGGTACTCAAGGGTCGCGGAGGGTATCTTGTCGTTGCTTTGCCACATGAACATACGGGAAACAGCGGGGTTGTCGGTTATTATCTGCCGCAGATTTTTTAATTTTAGGTCGCCAACGGTCATTGGCATCAAGTCTTTTTTCGCCTCATCCTTTGCCGCAGGAAAAAAGCACCCGCCCGCCCAAAAAGCCATGCCGCCCAGCAGAAATTTTAGGAAATGTCGTCTGTTCATATTTTCTTTCACCTAACAATAAACATCAAGAGCGCGACGCACCGCCACAGCCTCAATGGGCAAAATCGGCCCTTTTTCTCCGTCAAGGTCGCTGACGATGTTGCCGGGGGCGGCAACGGTAAATTTTTCGGCGGCTATATGCAGAATGTTTGGCGCATCGTCCACCGGTTTACCCGCGATTAAATCCGCCGTGGTTTTCATAAGCTCGGCGGCGGTGGTTTTTTTCATCGCCAAAAAATCAAGTTTGCCATCGTCGATTTTGGCTTTTGCGGCGACGTTTTTCATGCTCCCCACCACGCCGCTGTTTAATATCACGAACAAAAATGCGTCAAGCTCATGTTTTTTCCCGTCGGCAACAACCGTAAGCGGCATTGATTTTAACTTGGGGATTTCCTTTAGGCCGTTCAAATAATAGGCAAATCTTCCCAAAGTGTTTTTGACGCGAAAATCAACGTCATGGGCTATGGCGGTCATCATTCCCGCGCTGGCCACGTTGATAAAATATTCGTCAAAAACCCTGCCCACGTCAACGGGACGGGTTTTGCCCGCCACAATGTTGTCGAAATATTCTTCAAGGTTCTTGTTAATCCCAAGGTAGGAGGCAAAATCATTTGAAGTGCCACTGCCGATTATGCCCACGGGCAAATTTATTTTGGCCTTCAGCAACAGATTGACAACGCCATGTAAAGTGCCGTCGCCCCCCGCCGCGATAATGCCTTCGGCGGCGGACTCGCGAACAAAATCCAAAAAATGCCCCTTGTCTTTCTCCGTGCGATAAATTTGGAGCATAACGCCCCGCTTTTGGAAACTTTCTATGACATAATCAAGTTTCTTTTTGAAGGCGGCCTTGCCGGAAACGGGGTTATACGCCAATAAAAGCCGTTTCATGCTTAAACCGCCTCCTCCTTTTTGAACACGCCCAAACGGGTCAATAATTTCACCGCGAAATTCCCGATCATGGGGATACGTGTAAGATCGCTCTTTAGTATGCCGCCCGCCAAAATAAGCGCGATGAGGTACACGGCGCAACCTACGATAATCGCGCCGAAGGTGGAAACAACTTCAATTCCCCACCCGGCAAAGGTAGCATCATGGAAAAGTTTCACCACGGCGGCCATAAGGGCGGCGGCAAGAATTGTTTTGCCAAGCTGTTTAATCTCTATGCCGTAGCCTATGTAGCGGTGAATGAAATAAAGATTTATAAAAGCGGCAACGCCCATGTCGGCGGCGGTCGCCCATGCCGCGCCCATGATGCCAAAGGAGGGAATTGCCACCAGTGTCCAGTTGAGGACGACTTTTGCCGCCGCCGCCAAAATCATGTTCACCATGGGGATTTTCGTGTGACCCAAGCCCTGCAAAACGGCGGTTGATACTTGGTGAAGCCCCAAAAGCACAATGGACACCGCCGAAATCATAACCGCATCTCCGGCGCGGGGCGCGTTATAAATGAGGCTTGCAATCGGCTCGGCCAAAACGAACACCACCACAAAGGCGGGGAAACAGACAAGATTTGAAATCCGCACCGATGCCGCCGTTTGGTTGTAAATCCGTTTCATATCCTTCAGCGCCAAGGCTTCGGATATGGACGGAACAATGCTGACGGCCATGGACGCAGTAAGAATCGTGGCCAAGTTTACAAGCGGCACAGCCATGCCCGTAAGATAACCGAAAAGTTCCGTGGCTTGATTGACGGAAAACCCCGCCACTTCAAGCCGTTGCGGCACAATCATAAGATCGAGGTTCGACACCACCGGGAGCATGATGCTTGCCGCCGACACCGGCAAAGACAAGGCAAAGATTTTTTTTACAATCTGCAAGCCGGATTCGGTGGTTTCGGTGGGCGCGGCGTTTTGCAAATCCTTGCCGTAATCTTTTTCAATGTCGCGGTTTAGTTTTATGTGGAAATAAATAAGCACCAACAAACCGCCCACCGCGCCGAACAACGCGCCGGAGCTTGCCCCCGCCGCCGCCATGGAAAGCCCCTGCGGCAGAAGCAAACTTGCCAGCAGTATCATGGTTATGACCCGCACTATTTGCTCCACGATTTGCGACAACGCCGTGGGGGTCATGCGTTGCCAGCCCTGCAAATAGCCCCGGGAGCTTGCCAAAAGCGTCACGAAAAACACAGTGGGCGCAAGCACCGTAACCGCCAACCGCGCCCGCTCGTCGCGAATGAACTGCCACTCGATGAGCCAATCGGCGGCCAAGTAGGTGAGAACGGAAAAAATAAGCCCCGTGACGAGCATAAGCCCCATGGAAATGCGAAAAACTCTTTTCGCCCCCAAAATATCTTTAAGAGCTACTTTTTGCGCCGTGATTATGGATATGGCCACGGGAACTCCCGCTTGGGACACCGTCATGGCAAAAAAATAAATGGGAAAGGCCATTTGATAAAGCCCTATGCCCTCGCCGCCCAAAATTCGCGACACGAATATCCAGTTTAACGAGCCTATGACTTTTACCACAAAACTTGCCACCGTAAGGACAAGAGTGCCTTTTAAGAAAGATTCGCCGCGGCTTAATTTATTTTCTTGTTCGGAGTTTTCGTTTTTTATGTAAAACACCGCCTTACACGCAAATATACTTTGCTATTGCCAAATAAAAACTGTTGTTAAATTGTTTAAGGTAATCTCTAAAAACTCGCTTTTATACCTACTCCCGTCGACT
>CAJOQC010000092.1 GCA_905236785.1 uncultured Selenomonadaceae bacterium | reverse complement strand
GGCTTGGGATTCCTGCCTCCCCTGAAAGGGGAGGTGCCCGCAGGGCGGAGGGGTTCAGACGAAAAATGGAGTTTTTAGAGGTTCCCTATAGTGTCTCTAAAAACTCTCTTTTATACCTCCTCCCGTCGGCTACGTCGACACCCTTCTCCAAGAGGATGGCTGATTTTAAGCCTCCCTCTTGGAGGGAAGTGATAGCCCGCAGGGCTGACGGAGGGAGTTTCTATAGGTTGATACTATTCTTCAATTAAACAGCGATTTACAATTTTCATGGAAACTTTGTCGGTTTAATTGAAGAGTAGTATTTTTATGCAAAAAACAGCCTCTCCGTAATCGGAGAGGCTGTTTGCTAAGTCTTGTGTCACTCTTGACCGGCGGAATCGCTTCGTTCTATCTGGCTTTGCGCCGCATCGAAACTGCTGTTCACTGCGCTCCCCAAAGAGCCGCTACTCACCAAAAAATACGCCGCGATGCCGACAACAAAAGCAATTATGAGCGCGTACTCAACCATGCCTTGAGCTTTTTCGCTTCGGCAGGCGAGCATTTTATACGTCAAAGCCGCCATGTCAATCGCTCCTTAGTACAGAGCTTAACCGCAAGCAATACCGCTACGGCTAAACCCAACCGCCAAAGTGGTTTATAATCAGTTCTTGGAAGAGCTGTCAATCTGGGTCTTGGCCGACTCAAAGACGTTGCTGACCGCGCCGCCCAAGGAATTGCTCTGGGTGAGGTACACGGCGATGCCCACGACGAAGGCGATAATGAGTGCGTATTCGACCATGCCTTGGCCTTTTTCGCGGAGCTGTTGGATTTTCTGCATAATCATAATAAAATTCCTCCCTGTAAATTCGCCCGAAACCGCAAGGATTTCGGAAAATAGTATGTTTAAGCAAAATCCTCGGCAAAAGGAAGATTTCGCCCCAAAACAAAATTTTATTTAACGATACTTTCTATCCAGTAGAGAATTTCACTCTCGCCGGGAATAGAACCGGTGTCTTTCTTTGAATAAAGGGTTAAAAGATAGGCTTTCTTTTCGCTGTTCACCACATAGTAAATCACTCGCAAGCCGTCGGACTTGCCGCGATTTGCCGAAGAATTGCCCGTCGCCGCCTTATAAACGTCGATGCCCTTTAACGCCAAACTGTCAAGTTTGCTACCCGGAAGGTCGTCCCCCATGATTTTGTCCGCAATGGGCGACAGGTCTTCCAAAATCTTCGTGTACTTCTTTTCTTTGACGTAGAAGCCGACGTTCTCCTTAAACTGTTCGGTGCAGATAAGTTCCATTTCAACAGCCCGCCTTCCGTTAATTTGCTTCGTCCAAGAGAGCCTTTGTTTCTTCTTTGAGCTTATCCCATGTAAGCTCGGTTCTTTGCCCTTGACGCATTTCGTTCACTTCGCGGCAGGCCGCCTTAATGCACTCCTCAATGGAGGGCTTGCCAAGTTCTTCATCGTGTGCCACAAACAACACCCCTTCGCTGTTTATTATATATCGTAATTATACACCTGTCAAACGTTAAACGTCAATATTTACAACTTTTCTTATGACAATTACCGCCAAAACTTCCAAAGCTACCGCCGCGCCGAGCAAAAACTTGCCGGTGGAGCTTTCAAGCATCGGGTCAAAGTAGTTCGGGTCGGAGGAAAGCACCATAAAAACTATGAAAATCGGTATGCCCCCCACGATAAGCCCCGACAAACGCCCTTGAGCCGTCAGCGAACTTATTTCGTTTTTCATGCGGATGCGCTCGTTAATGGTGTTGCTTATGCTGTCCAAGACTTGGGACAAATTGCCGCCCACTTGACGCTGAATGAGCACCGCCGTCACCACCAAGTCAAAGTCCGGGCTTTTCATTCGTTGACCCATGCCCTCCAAAGCGGCCTCCACTGTAGAGCCAAGGTTTATTTCGTTTACGACTTTCCTAAACTCTGCACCTATGGGCGCGTCCATCTCGTTTGAAATAAGTTCCATGGCCTGCATAAAGCTAAAACCGGCGCGAAGAGCGTTGGACACCATCAAAAGAGTAGAACCCAGCTGATTGACAAAGGCGGCCTGTCTGCGGCTTATATAAATGTTTAGGTACATAAAGCACAAAAACATCATGCCGCCGAAGGCGATAATGGCGTTTAACGGAACAAGGGTCATAAGAAATGCTATAATTGCCGCGACGACTGAAATAACCGCCGCAATAACCTGAAACTCCGAACCCGTTATCGGCCAATCCGCCTGTTGCATCTTGGTGTCAAGGTTGACGCTTTGATGTATTTTGCGCCATTTGGCGGCTATGGCGCGGACTTTAGACAGCAACAACTCTCGTATGTCGGTGATGTCTTTTTTCTTTTTCTTCTTGCCGCCGCCAACGGCAACATCTTCGTTGCCGGAGAAATATTCCATGCGTTGGAGCATGGAGTCGCGCTCTTGCTTCTTTTTGCGGAGCTGACCCACCACAATGAGCATGAACACCAACGCAAGCAACATGAGTAAAATCGGTTTCATGATTTACCCCAATCAATGTGTTTTCTGCGCACCAATCTGTCCGCAAGGATATTGATGCTCTTGGCAAGTTGGCTGTTCGGCTCTAAGTCAAGAGCCATGTTGCCGTTGTCGGCGGCGTTTGAAACCGTCATATAAGCGTTTGGCAAAATGCCTTCCACGGGGTAGCCAAGTTCCGCCTCAATGGCCATCTGTTCCTCAAGACTGCAAGGCGAAACCCGGGTAAACACCGTCTTGACCCGATCCCGATAATCCGGCCAATCCTTAAAAATCTCAATCGCCCGTTGCATATGGCGAATTTCATAGGCACCGTTTATCATGGTGACGATATATGTAACGTCCGACAATTCCGCCGCCGCGATGGACATGGGGCAAAAGCCCGGCGGTATGTCGATAAGCACATACCTAAACATACTCTTTGTCATGTTCACCAATTCGTTAAAGGGGGCAATTTCCACCTTATCGCTGAGGCTGGGGTTCTTCGTGCCGCACAACACCAAAACCTGCTCGTTCACCGGCGCAAAATAGCCGTTTAGGGACACCGGCGAGAGGAAGTTTACGTCCCGCACCGCCTCCACAATGGTGCTTCGCGGCTCTAAGTTAAAGAAAACCGACATATCGCCAAACTGCAAATCTGCGTCGATGATGCCTACGTGTTCGTTGGTCTTTCGCGCCAAACTCATGGCAAGGTTGGCGATTAACGTGGTCTTGCCGCTTTTGCCTTTGGGGCTGAAGAAGGCGATTACCTCCGAAGACACCTCCATGCCGCTGGAGCTGAAGGTTTTTATGGCCTTTTTGAGTTCTTCGCCGGTGAAAGGCTTTATGAGGTAACCCCTCGCCCCGGCGCGAACCAACATACTCGCCGTTTCTGCGTTCCAATGGTCGCCCAAGCAAATTATTGACGTGTCGGGGAAAACGCGCTTAAATTCGTCAATTATGGACACGGGGTTTGTTTCCACGTCCAACATGATAAGGTTGGGGTGAAAGACCGCGCCTTGACCCAAAGCATCCGCCGAATCTTGGTATCGCGCCGCCAAGCTGAAACCTTCCGTTTCGTTTATGACGTTGGCAAGTTGCTCAATCATCAAGCGGTTGCCCTCCACCAACAGCACATTATATTCCATTCGTCAATCCCTCCTTTCTTCTTAGCCGAACAATCTGCTAAACCATCCGCCGCCCTTTTCGCCGTCGCCGTAATCGTCGTTGGCGGTTGTCCGCAAGGCTTTGTTGGTATAGCGGCTCACCAAAACCTTCAGGCTGTCGCCCAAGTTGCTGGCGGTACGCTCCAAAACAAGGGGAACGCCCGTTTGTATGGACTTGCTGGCGGCGGCAAAATCGTTGGGGAGAACAAAGTCAAAATGCGCTCCCATAAGTTTTTCCACGTCGTTAAACCCGATGCGGGTTTTGGCGTCGCTGCGGTTTAGGATTATGCGGATTTTTTGCTTGTCGTAGTTTAGGTTCTTTAGAGTGTCACTGCCGATTTTCATGTTCTTTATGGTGGGTATAAAATCCACTATTCCCAAGAACATGACAATGGTGCTTAAATCCATAAGGCTCAAATTTACGACGCTGAACATGGAGGTCGTGTCCACGATAAGATAATCAAAACTCGTCTGCAGTTTTTGCAAAATTTCCTTTATGGTCTTTGGGGACATATTATAGGCGTCCTCAAGTTTCGTGGGGGCGGCCATAACATGAAAAGTGGTGGTGCCATGCATATAGGGGGTCAAGAAATCCCGCACGTCCAAAGAACTGCCCTGCACATTCATGGACTGTTGCGCGTCGGCAATGGTCACTCTGGGGGTTAACTTTAGGTAATTGCACACGTCCCCGAACTGCAAATCAAGATCCACCAAACAAACCCGCGCACCTTGGGCGGCAATCTCGCTGGCCAAATTGCAACCAACAAGGGTTTTGCCGACGGCGGATGCCGTGCTAAAGAGCGTGATTATTGTACCCTTTATGTTTTCCTCCGCCAAAACAATCCCCTCTTTCTCTTCGTTAATGCTCAACTCTTGCCATGGCTTGCCAAAAGGCAAACCATGGCAAAATCTTTCCTATTTATACAGTTACTTCATAAGGCAACCTCTAAAAACTCCATTTTTCGTCTGAACCCCTCCGCCCTGCGGGCACCTCCCCTTTCAGGGGAGGCAGGAAT
>CAJOQC010000091.1 GCA_905236785.1 uncultured Selenomonadaceae bacterium | reverse complement strand
CAAGAGGAGGGCTTTTTTAAGCCTCCCTCTTGGAGGGAGGTGGCAGCCCGCAGGGCTGACGGAGGGAGTTTTTAGAGGTTGCCTTTAGTTTTTTCTCTTTTTCTTTTTCTCTTTTTTTCAAAGAAAGAGAAAAAGAAGTGTAACTTATATGTAAATTACATTTTTTGTAATCTTTCGGTCAATTCGTTGACCATGTTTTTGACTTTTGTATCGGTTTCGCAGTCGGCGCGGATTTTTTCGCAGGCGTGGATGACGGTGGTGTGGTCGCGGTTAAATATGTCGCCGATTTTCGGCAGGGATGTGTCCGTCAGCTCGCGGCACAGGTACATGGCCACCTGCCTGGGGTAGGCAATTTCGCGGTTGCGTTTTTTGGAGTCAAGATCTTCAACCTTGATGTTGCAGTATGTGGCCACAACCTCTTTAATCATGGCCACGGAAATTTCCCGTTTGCCGCCGTCGGGCAGAACGTCCCGCAGGGCTTCGGTCATAAGGTCGGTGGTTATGGGGCGGTTATAGAGGGAGGCGTAGGCGATGACCTTGGTGAGCGCGCCCTCAAGTTCGCGGATATTGCTGTCGATGCGCCCGGCGATGTAAACAAGAACGTCGTTTGGCACGTCGATTTTTTCAAGTTGGGATTTTTTCCGCAAAATGGCGATGCGGGTTTCAAGATCCGGGGCTTGAATGTCCGTGGTCAGCCCCCATTCAAAGCGGGAGCGCAGGCGTTCTTCAAGGTTTTTTACCTCCCGGGGCGGGCGGTCGCTGGAGAGGATAATTTGTTTTTCCGCGTCCCGCAAGGTGTTGAATGTGTGGAAAAATTCCTCTTGAGTGCTTTGTTTGCCCGTCAAAAATTGTATGTCGTCAACCAACAGCACGTCGATGTTGCGGTATTTTTGCCGGAACAGTTCCGGGTTGCCGTCGCGAATGGAGTTTATCATCTCGTTCATAAACTTTTCGCTTGAAACGTACAAAACCCGCATTTCCGGGTGGGTGTTGAGGATATGATGACCGATGGCGTGCATTAAATGGGTTTTCCCCAGGCCGACGCCGCCGTACATGAAAAAGGGGTTGTAGGTTTTGCCGGGGGCTGCCGCCACGGCCAAGGCGGCGGCGTGGGCGAAACGGTTGGAATTGCCGGTGACGAAGGTGTCAAAGGTATATTTGCTGTTTAGGGACGAGGCGTCGCCGGGGGCAATGGGCGAGGGGATTTCATGGACGGCGACGTTTTCTTCGTGGGGCATGGCGTCGTCGGTGTCGATAAGTTTTGGCTGTATCGGCGCATCTTCGGCTTTTGGTTTTTTGGTTTCCTTGGGGCTTTCTTCAATGCCGAGGCTCACGATTTTTACGGCGGTTTTTTTGCCGAAGGCGGCAAAGGCGGCCTGTTCAAAAGAGGTTTGGTAATGCTCCTCCACCCATTCCCGGGCAAATTCGTTGGGGACGCCCAAGGTTATTTCCTCATCGTCCGCCGTTACGGGTTTAATGGGCGCGAGCCATTTTTTGAAAATAGGTTCGGGGATAGAGGAAGATTGTTTTATTTTATCGAGGATTTCTTCCCACATAACATAAAGCTGTGTTTGATCCATAAATCGGCAGTTCCTTTCTTTTGCCCATGAAAAAAAAATTATCAACAGGCGAATAAGTTATCCACAAAGTTATTAACAGTTGTGGATAAAAATAGAGGCATGGTTTTGAGCAAGTGTCGATTACCTTGACAAGCGGACAAAATTTTGAATTACTAATATTATGGAAGAAAACCGCAAAATTTTGCAACGACAAAACACGAAAAAATGTGGATAATGTGTATAAATCTGTGGAAAACCGACCAAAATCATGTGGATTTGCTCAAAAAACGCGTATGGATATATTAACAAAATTGAGGAAAGTTATCAACAATTTTATGGGGGATAAAGTTCTTTTTTGGGGTATTTATCCACAGGAAAAGGGGGGAAAACCCTTGACAGGGGTTATTTTCTAAGATATAATCACGAAAGTCATTATCTTAAAAGGGAGGGATTGCGATGAAAAGGACTTTTCAGCCCAATAATCACTGGCGCAAGAAAACCCACGGTTTCCGCGAACGCATGAGCACCAAGGGCGGCCGTATGGTCATTAAAAGACGGCGTCAGCGCGGCAGAGTGAAACTCACGGCGTAATGGAGTTATGGCCACCTATGGTGGTCTTTTTCTCTATTGCCGTACATGGGGGAGCGCGAACGTATGAAACTCTCCAAGGAGAAAATTATAAAGTCAAAGTCGGATTTTAATCTTGTGTGCCAAGAGGGCAAGGCATACGCCGACAAGTATATGGTTATGTATGTGTTTTACGCCGCAAGCGACGCGGATAAAGTGGGGTTTGCGGCGGGCAAAAGGCTGGGCGCGGCGCCTGTTAGAAATCGTATCAAAAGAATTATGCGGGAGAGCTACCGCCTAAACTGCGACAAACTTAAATCGGGCGGAATTTGGCTGGTGTTGGTGGGCAGAATGAGCGCGGCGAAGGTGAAACGACAGACGATTGACGCGTCGTTTTTGTCCTTGGCGGCAAAGGCCGGAATATTAAAATTATAGTTTGAAAACTTACGGAAATGATTGGAAAAATTTTGTCGGCAATTATACGGTTCTATCAAAATTGCATTTCCCCGTTTACGCCGCCGTCTTGCAGGTTCT
>CAJOQC010000090.1 GCA_905236785.1 uncultured Selenomonadaceae bacterium | reverse complement strand
TTCTTCCCTTGTTTGGCCATCCGTTCATTACGCACACCGTTGCCGGGTTACCGACAAAATATTTGTCGGTAAAAGCATCAACATATTGTTTCAGTTTTTCGCCTCGCTATCGTATCAAATACTTTTTCATGTCTGCGGTAAGGGACGTTACGGACACGCGCCCCTGTTTAACCGCAAAAACATCCGTATGCTCGCCATCATCAAAATCATAAGCTGTACCATGTACACTAAAATATGTTTTGCCGTCAGCATCGCTTTCCACTCTGTAAGCGTTTAAGTAATCGCGACGCCCCAAAACCGTGTTTGCGCGTTTAGCCTTGCCGTTGGCAAATTCCCAAGGGAAATTGATATTAAGAAAAATCGGCGCATCCGCAGAAGAAGCCAAAGCATCCGTTATATATTCCGCGCCTACGACGGCGGCTTCGTCAAAAGTGATTTTGGAATCGTAAGCGCAGGATAGCGCAAAAGCATTCACGCCATGCATAAATCCTTCCCGCGCCGCGCCCACCGTGCCGGAATAGATAACGTCCGTAGCCAAATTATGACCGCTGTTAATACCCGAAACCACAGCGGCAAATTTTTCATCGGCGCAGATACTTTCCAAAAAGGATTTTACGCAGTCCGCAGGTGTTCCGTCTACGCACCATGCCGCTGTTGCGCCCAGCTTTTCAATATCGCTCCGTCGCCTAAATTCCATGCGCCGCCGTACCGTTAGCGCATGGGACATCCCGCTTTGCTCGCTAAGAGGCGCGCAAACGTAAACCTCATGATTTTCGGCAAAAATTTTAATCAGAGCTTTGATGCCCGCCGCCTCTATTCCGTCATCGTTGGTCAGTAAAATTTTCATATTATTTCCTCCGCCGCGCCCATTATGGCAAGAATTGAATGTTCAAACACCAAGCCGCCCTGCAAATACACATTGTAAGGCTCTCGCATTGGCGCATCCGCCGAAATTTCAATGGACGCACCCTGCACGAAAGTTCCCGCCGCCATTATCACTCGGTCATCATACCCCGGCATATCCCAAGCAGTGGGACTGGCAAAGGAATCAACCGGCGAATAACGTTGAAGCCCCCTGGCAAAGGCCGTTACCTTTTCGGGCGTTTTTAATTCCACAATTTGAATAATATCCCCGCGCTGTTCGTTCACGGTCGGCGATACGTTGTAACTTAGCTTGTCAAATAATCCTGCGGCAAATATTGCGCTTTTTAATGCTTGCGCCACCGTATGAGGCGATAGGAAAAGCCCCTCAAAAAACAGTCGGTTGCTCGAGAGGCTCGCGCCCACTTCGCCGCCGATGCCGGGTGCGGTAAGTCTATAGGACACTAAATCTATCAAATCGGCGCGACCCACGGCATAGCCCCCGGTGGGCGCAATGCCGCCGCCGGGGTTTTTGATGAGCGACCCCGCGCAAATGTCCGCACCTACTTTAATCGGCTCGCAGGTTTGCACAAATTCGCCATAACAATTATCTACAAACACGATGCAAGCGGGGTTGGCTTTTTTTACGACGGCAACGATTTTTTCTATGTCTTCCGTCAAAAGCGAACGACGGGAATTATAGCCCCGCGAACGTTGAACCATGGCGATTTTGGTTTTGGCTGTTATTGCCCGGGCGATGCCCGCATAATCGACTTCGCCGTCCTTTAGCGGCACTTCGGCGTAATGCACGCCAAACTCCGCAAGCGAACCAGCGCTTTTGCCTTGCGCACCGATTACTTTTTGCAATGTATCGTAAGGCTCGCCCGTCACTGACAAAAGTTCGTCACCGGGGCGCAAAATGCCAAAGAGAACAGCGGCCAAGGCGTGAGTTCCCGACACGAATTGTTGACGCACCAAGGCTTTTTCTGCGCCAAACACTCGCGCAAAAACTTTGTCGAGTTTGTCGCGCCCAATATCGTCGTAAGCATAGCCGTTGCTGACGCTAAAATGCGCCGCAGAAATTTTTTCTTCTTGCATAGCTTGCAAAACCTTCAGCGTGTTTTCTTCCGCTCTTTTGTCAATAGCGGCAAACTGCGGGGCAATTTCTTGCAAAACCTCTTCTTTTAAGCATATAAGTTTTTTTGAAAACAATCTTCTGCACCTTCCGTTTATTGTAATTTGTTCCCATATTTGGCGTACCAATAAGAAAGACTGCGAACGGCATCGATATATTTTTGCATGCGATATTCGTCTATATCGGCATCTTCCCCCGTCAAAATTGATTGAGCTTTTAACGGCACGGTGTCGGTTTTGCCGATTAAATTCCGAGTTGTAAAGAGCATATAATTTACTCCTTGGGTGTTTTGCGTTAAGCTCCGGCCGATTGAAACGTAATTAAAACCCACCGGCGCAACAAGTTCCGCCACCGTCGGCATTATGTCAATATGACTGCCCGTAGATATTGCGCTCAACATACCTTTTTTTACGCCATAGCCGGTTATAATAAAAGGGACTCCGTATTGCTCGATAAGGGGCGGATTATTCTTGACGTGATACCTGTTGGCGTGGTCGCCGACAATTACAAACAAACTGTCCGGGTACTTTTTTTGCATACTGCCGACAAACTTGGCCAACTCCCGGGCGGCGTACCAATAATGCCCCAATTCGTTTATCAAATGTCCGTCCTTTTGCCAATCTTCTTTGATGGCGGTTGCGGTTTTCTTTGCATCAAAGCCTTTGGCTGTTACGTCAACTTCATAGGGGGCGTGGTTTGAAGCGTTCAATATTATATTAAAAGTTGGCTCGTCGGTTAAGCGGCGCAATATTTCGCCATACAAATATTCGTCGTCAATGCCCCACACGCTCCCGTCGTAGGCCGTAAAATCACCGCGTCCATAAAATTTGTCAAAACCCTGCGCCACTGTAAATGCGCCTATGTTTTCCCAAGAAGCAGGGCCTGCGTACCAAAAAATTGTTTTGTACCCAAGACTCTTCATCAGCGGCGCGGCGGCCGTTTCATAGGGTGCGTTAAAGGAACGCGGCAGACTCGTAAGGTAAAGATTGGCATCGGCCAAACCCGTTGTCGTGCCGGTTACGGCCGAAACTGTGCTTATGCCGTTTGGGAGAAACACCGGGCAATAATCGCTGTTTTCTTCGGCTATTATATTTTTTAGGTCGTCGGCAATATGCAAATTTTCGTATTCGGGCAGAAGCGGCCAATTTGCCAAACTTTCCGACAAAATGACAAACACATGACGGGGCGGCGGATTTTTTGCGCCGTGAGCGATTTTTGTCATATATTTGTCAAGAGTGTCATATACGGGCGGCTGCCCCGACAAAAATGCCGCCGATTCTTTCACCTGCGCCGCATCAAAGGCAAGACCTGTTCCGGCCGCAAAACGTCGGTTTAATTCGTCGGCGCGATACAGTGCCTGAAAGCTGTCCAAAATAGCCTCGTTCAAAAATTCGCTGTTGGTCACGCCGGCATTTTCCCAAGTTATTTCGTTCTGCCATCCTGTGCCGCCGCCGTAAGACGCAAGAACATAAACGACATAAAAGCAAAACATAACGGCTAAACAAACAAAACAGCGAACAAAAAGCGAGGTAAATTTTGCCGTAATATCAGCTGCATTAAATGGGCAAATTCGTAAAAAAACGCGCAAAACAACATAGGACAGAGCAAAAACCACCGCCAAGCGAACAGGCAAGTAATACTCTTTGCAACAAGTGACAAAAAGTGCATACCAATCCTCTCCTACGCCCACAAAAACCATTTGGTTATAATTGGCGTGAAAGGCTTCGTAATAAGGGAAGGAAGCCGCAAAAAGGAAGGTTGCGACAAATATCAACAAAGCGTTTGTCCATTTATAGAGAAACTTGCCGCAATTTTTTATTTTTTCTGCGGGAAAACGAAAAAAAATCGCCGCCGCGCCGCCCGCAAAAGCCAAAATACCCGCCGTTTTCATGCTGAGTTTTGCGCCGGTGACACAAGCGGCAACAACAGCAGATAAATCGCCGAAATCATAAAACCGCGCTATGTATATAAAACGGAACAAGCAAAGGAGCACCAGATAAAATGCAAATACTTTCAACACCGCCGCACTAAGATTTGCGACATAACGCGCCGTACATTCAAAAAAACAAGTGCACCTTTGTAAAAGCCCGTCTTTCATGGCACGATAACCTCAAAGGATGGAATTTTTTTTGCTTGTCGCATAAATTCCGCGCTGGGCGTTTGGTCGGTAATTAACCCGGAAAGACTGCTTAATTTTGCATAGTTATAGTTCCCGCTGCCGCCTAACTTGTCGCTGTCCGCCAAGACATAGGCTTTTTTTGATATACGGATAATCCCGGCTTTGGTTAAACCGTCTTCGATGTCATAGCTGGAAACGCTGTCGGCATTTATATCCGCGCCGACTGCGCCCACAAACGCAATATCGGGCTTTAGCCGCTCAATAAAGTCAAGAGTTAGACTGCCGCAAAAGCCGTTACGATGTTTATTTAGCGCACCGCCCACAAAAATGAGTTTCATGTTCTTCTCTTTGGCCAGCATTGCCAAAACGTCAATCATGTTGGTGGCCACGGTTATGTTGTACCTTACGGCGGATTGTAAGAGCAATTCGGCAACGGCCAGGTTGCCCGCAGAAACGTCCAAAAAAATCATTTCGCCGTCCCTAATTAGTTTTAATGCAGCTTGAGCGATTTTTCGTTTGGCAGCCGCCTTTTGAATATTTCCCACATTCACCGGCGGCGCGACACTCCGCACGGGCATTGCGCCGCCATGGACACGCTTTAACACGCCTTGTTCTTCAAGGCTGTCCAGGTCGGCGCGAACAGTATCGTCGGTGATACCGAAAATTTTGCTAAGTTCTTTTACGCTCACCGCATTTTGTCGGTTTAATATTTCGATTATCTTTTGTCGGCGTTCTTCCTGAAACATATTACTCCTCGTTCCTGTTTAACCACCGGGATTGTATTAAATCCTGACGTACTTTGGCACGGTTCTTGATTACGTCTTCAATGACCAGCTTGCAGATTACAATTATGGGTACGGCCAAAAACATACCCGCCGCTCCCAAAATCTCGCCGCCAAAAACAATTCCCAAAATAATTGCAACGGGGTGCAAGTGCAAATTTTTGCCGATTAGCGTGGGATAAACGATGTTGTGGTTTATCTGTGTCAAAACAACGTAAAAGCCCAAAGTTTGCACAGCCACCATGGGCGAACGGGTAGCGGTGAGCATTGTGCCAAAGGCCGAGGCCACGGTGGGCCCTAAAACCGGCACAAACTCGCTTATCCCCGAAACAACGGCAAAGACCGACGCATAAGGCAAATCGCGCAAAGTAAAGTAAATAAACACAATCGCGCCGGTGATGGCGCAGATAATAAGTTGACTGCGAACATAAACGGACAATGCATCCAAAATCCGATAAAAGAGCCGCAAGACACGTTCATAATCATTGTTGGGAAAAAGGCTCGCCAAATAGCGAGCGATAAAATCGCCGTCTTTAAGCAAATAAAATGTTACGAAAAGAATTATAACCACGTCGACAAATTTGTTGAAAATGTTTATTATAAGCCCCAACGAAGAACGAACGGCGGTAACACTATATGCCACAAGTTCGTTCCACACGTTGTCAAATTCTTCGGTGATAAACTCCGAATCATGCAAATACGGAAGCTGTTGAAGTTTCCCGGCCAAACGCGGAAAATCTTCCACAAACGATGTAAACGTAGGTATAAGAGTGCCGCTTACCACGGCAAAAACAAAAAATGCCGCAGTAACAAAACAAAGCATCACAAACCCGGCCGCAACAGAACGCGGAATCTTTCTTTTTACGAAAAATTCTACCGCCGGATTCAACAACAATTCCATTAGCATGGATATGAATATGATAAAAGCAAACGACGGAAAGAACCAAAAAGTCGATAGCAGTACAGAAAACGTCAGCACCAAAAGAATTGACGTTCGATAATTGCGAATGTGCATCATGTATCCTCGATTTAACCGTTAAACTTACATTGTTATTTTACATTATTTTTCATTGTCATGCAAATTTACGTTATGGAAGCACTGCATAAATGAGTTCGTGCCATTGTCGAGGGATTTTTTCGACAGACAAGGAATGATGACGAAGCGTAGTGATGCTACGCTGAGGAGGAATAACGCAGTATGTCGGAAAAAGACTTGGCAAGGGTGCGGACGAATTATGCTGCTTTCTTATACTTGCTCTCTTGACTTAATATCTATGCTCGCTATAATTGCTCTAAGGAATAAACAACAAAAAAGCGTATCGGAGAATAGAAAAGGCGACAAAGAGAATATTCATACAAAAGAACGCGAATATACAAAAAAGCATTAAAATTTACGAGTGATGCGAAACTCTTACGCTCGCACATATAAAGAAGCCCTATTGTTTCCGATAATTTATGTATTGACAAAAGGAGCAAAACAATGGCAATTTTGAAATTGAAACCGGCGTGCAAAGATTATCTTTGGGGCGGCAATCGCCTGAAAAAAGAGTTCGGCAAGGAAGCCAAAGGCGACGTTTTGGCCGAAACTTGGGAGCTTTCTTGTCATCCGGCGGGATCGTCCGTCATAACAAACGGCAAATACGCCGGAAAATCCCTCGCCGAATATTTTGCAACCGAAGGCAAGGGCATTTTGGGAACAAATTGCACAGGCTTTGAAGATTTTCCGATTTTGATAAAGTTCATCGACGCGAAAAACAATTTATCCGTACAAGTACACCCCGATAACGAATACGCCCAAAAAAACGAAGGACAATACGGCAAAAGCGAAATGTGGTACATTATTGATGCCTTGCCCGGCGCACTTTTGTATTATGGGTTCAAAAAGGAAATTTCCGCCGAAGAATTTGCCGCCCGCATAAAAAACAACACTTTGCTTGAGGTGCTAAACGCAGTATCCGTGAAAAAAGGCGACGTATTCTTTATTAAACCGGGTACGCTCCATGCCGTCGGGGGCGGCGTTTTGTTGGCGGAAATTCAACAAAATTCCGACGTGACCTACAGAATTTACGATTACGGACGCGTGGGGGCGGACGGCAAACCGCGAGAGTTGCACATAGATAAGGCGATAGCCGTCACCAACAGAAAACCGATTGAAAAAAGCGGCAACGCATACCCGCATCTTGCCGACTGCGAGTACTTCACCGTGGATAAATTAAACCTTGACGGCAAAATATTAAGTTGCGCCAAAGGTACGGTGGATGACACGTCGTTCCTATCAATTTTAATTTTGGACGGTGCAGGGCATTTGACAAATAACGGCGAAAAAGTTCCATATAAAAAGGGAGATTCCTTCTTTTTGCCTGCC
>CAJOQC010000089.1 GCA_905236785.1 uncultured Selenomonadaceae bacterium | reverse complement strand
GTTTCTTCCGACAGGTAATCCGTGCTTTCTGTTCTATGCATATTGCCGGTGGAAGATGTTACACTGCTGACGGGGACTACCTCGGTGTGTTCGCTGATAACTTCGTCCGTGGAGGTGACGTCGCCCACTTGGGTGTAGTCTTCCTCCACATGAATGGGCGTAGTCGTCGTTATCCGCTCGCCTATGTAATGCCCCACCGGCACGTCGCCGGGAATATGTGTGCCTTCCACGGTGACGGGGTTTGGGGGTTCAAGTGTGACGGTGGTTTTTGGAACCTCTTTTGTGCCAAGGTCGGTGACGTTGTTGCTGAGAATTTCCGTTGTGTTTGACGATGTGGCGG
This sequence comes from uncultured Selenomonadaceae bacterium, assembly GCA_905236785.1. Lineage (GTDB taxonomy): Bacteria > Bacillota > Negativicutes > Selenomonadales > Selenomonadaceae > CAJORE01. The sequence continues at coordinate 10,292 of CAJOQC010000089.1, read as the reverse complement.
TGGATTCGGTGAGGGTTTTGGAATTAGAGGAGGACACAAATTGCGTCACCAAAGTCTCGCCGTCACCCTCTATATAGGCGCGAAGGCTGCCGTCAAGGAGTTTTTTGCCGTTGTAGTTGGTGGTTGATGCTATGTCGTTTATGTTGGCGGTTTTTTGGTTAAAAACCTTCTGGAGGGTGCGCCTGTCGCTGTCGGTGTTGGTGTCGTTGGCGGCGGCGATGGCAATTTCCTTCAGGTTGCGAAGTTCGTCGGTGATGTCGTCGATGCCGCCGGCGGCAACCTTTAGGAGGGATGCGCCGTTTTGCACGTTTTGAATTTGTTGGTTGATGGAGCGAAGCTGGGCGCGCATCTTTTCGCTTATGGCATAATCGCTTGCCGCATCCCCCACGCCAACGATTTTTTGCCCGGCGGCCACTATCCTAAGAGCTTTCCCCACGGCGTTGTTGTTCTTGTTAAGCCGCCCCAAGGCCGACATAACGCCCGTATTGTTGCGAATTTTAACCGACATATTAGCCACAACCCTTCCTTAAAGTTGACTGACATACATCCATGATTATGCCGGAGGAAGTCCTTTTCCGATGCCTCCTGCGGGGTAGTTGTAATTTTGCTTGCAATTACCCATGATTACAGCCTCGTTATACCAATATTTCGACATTTTAGCAAGGATATTTAGTTGTTTCTGCTCGTTTTGTGGTTGCCGATTTGCGGCAAGTGTACTATAATTATCGGACAAGGGCGAAATAACGGAGGAAATCTGCATAATGATAAAAATATCGGCTTGCGTCATCGTGAAGAACGAAGAACACAATATCGAAAACTGGCTGAAGAATATAAAAAGCATCGTAAACGAGATGATTGTCGTTGACACCGGCTCGGAGGACAAGACAATGGAGATTGCCAAAGCCAACGGCGCGGCGGTCTACGAGTTCCCATGGCAAAACAGTTTTTCGGCGGCGAAAAATTACGCTCTTAGGAAAGCCGTGGGGGATTGGATTGTTTTTCTTGATGCCGACGAGTATTTTTCTAAGGACGCGCAAAAAAAACTTCGCAAAACCTTGGAGAAAGTCCATAAATACAAAAACTTAATCGCAGTTGACAGCCCCTTGCATAACATCGACATGGACAACAACAACCATGTCATAAGCACCACCACCCAAACGCGAATTTTCCGCAATCGCCCCGACCTCGGCTATCGGGGGCGAATACATGAAAGCTTGGCCTTCCCTAAGGGGCAATGGCAGATATTGGACAGCGATTTGACGATTTTTCACACCGGCTACTCCACAAGCCTGACGGAAAAGAAAAATCGGCGTAATTTAGAATTGCTGTTGGAGGACATAAAAGCGGCGGGCGGCGAAAAGCCCGAACATTATACCTATCTTTCAACGACCTATCTTAACCTCAAAGAGTACGACAAGGCCATTCATTACGCAAACTTGGCCATTGAAACAAAAACCGGCGGCCTTATACAGGCCTATGTGAAACAGTATCGCATTTTGCTAAAGGCCGAACGGGGGCGAAACGCAAGCGACGAAACCTTGCAAAAAATAGTAGACCGCGCCTTGGCGGACATACCCGGTTTCCCGGATTTTCTGTGGGAGGACGCGCAACTTGCCGTAAGGCGCAAGGATTTTGCCCATGTGGAAGAAAATGTTTTGCGTATCTTAGAAAAGCTCAAAGACCCGAATTTTTCCAAGATTTACGAGTCAACGGCGTTGTCGGATATGCCGGGCATCATGTCCGCTTTGGCGGGGTGTCGGCAGATGCAAGGAAAATACGACGAGGCGGCAAAGTATTTAGAGGGAGTGCTGAAGGATTTCCCCCATACCAACGCCGTTTTGCGGGAATATCTGAAGATGACCCGTGACAAGGACGCGAAAAAAACGCTGAAGTTTTTGCAAAAAATTTATGATTTCAAAAAGGATGCCGATTATCTGCGCCCATTTTTGAAGAAGCGCCCCAGGGATGCCGTGTATTTTTTCTATATGCAACCCCCAAAAGGCTCCTATGAGTATCTTATCGGCGAAAGAAAGTATAACGCCGCCGCCCAAAAGGCCGCCGAAGGGTTGGCAATTTGCTTTGCCGAAGGTATGCGGTATTATTTAGACGGCAAAGACCGCCCCGCCTGGGAGAAAATGTTGCCCGCCTTTTGGAAAAACGACCCGGCGTCGGCGGCGAAAACTGCGCGCCCCGCCTCAAGGCTCATGGTGCAAACAGTAAAATGTATGCGCGAGTTGGCCTTGACAATCATGATGATGAGCCTTAATGAATTTGCCGAAACCGCCGGGAAAATGGCCTTGTTGCCCGCAGGGATGCAAAACTGTTTGCTAAAATACCATGGCGGCATCGAACCATTGGCGGACAGCGATTTTGATGCGTATCACACGCTTTTAATCGAGGTGCTTAATTACGGTTCGGTCGCAATGATTAGCCGTTTTGTCCTAATGGGCTGCGATTTTTTGCCCAAGCGATGCGCTGCGGCGGCGGAGGAACTTTATAAATACGACCGCTACTTGGAGGCATTGACCTTTTACACCCAAATCCCGGACGACAGTGAATTGCTGACGGGGGATGTTCTCTTTAAGATTGGGGTTGCCCTTTTTAAGACCGACCAACACGAAACGGCGGCGGCGTTTTTTGCCCGCGCCAAGGAAAAAGGCGCAACAAACGACGAATTGCCCACTTACTTGAAGTGGTGCGAAAAATAATCGACAAAGGCAGGCGGTGAGCATGGTAAGAGCGGTAACAAGGAAAAATTTGGTCAGCATAATGATACCGACCTACAACAGGCCGATTATGTTTGAACAGGCGTTGTTGTCCGCCCTTAGCCAGGATTATAAGCATATTGAAATAATTGTTTGCGACAACAGCACCAACGACGAAACCGAACAGCTCATTAAAAAATATCTTGCCGACAAACGGCTCACATACATTCGCAACCGCGAAGCCAAAACCAAAGCGGAAAATTTTATGCCCTTTGAAAATTTGGCGCATGGCGAATATCTGCAATGGCTCATGGACGACGATATGCTGCACCCCGCGAAGTTGACCAAAATGGTGAACGTCCTCAAAAAAAATTCCGAGGTAGCTTTGGTTTCAAGCCAGCGGCAGGTTATCGACAAGGACGGGCACATTGTCGCATGGTATCCTGCGGATTTTCCCGTTAAAGAGGAATACAGCATTTATCCGTCGGAGTTTATCGCGTGGAAAATGCTGAGAAACGCCGCCAACATTATCGGCGAACCTTCGGCCACCTTGTTCCGCCGCAAGGATTTGCGACACCATTATTGGCAGGCCGAATGTAAGGGCTATCGTACCATATCGGATGTCGTTATGTGGTTGGAACTTTTGGAAAAAGGCTCTCTTGCCATATTTAGGGATGCCTTGAGTTTCTTTCGCCGACACGAAGAGCAGGAAGGCCAAGGCATCGACGTGGTAATTCTAAGCCGCATAGAATGGTACGAAATTAACAAAGAGTATTTTGAAAGAAAAGTTTTCCCTTATACCGAGGATGATTATAAACATTTTTTGTCCGTAATGGTCGAGGAATATAAGAAAAAAATGTACGTTTACAAGGAAGCGGCAACGAGCGCAGTGTGGCAACGCTACATGGCGATGATTGAAAGCGCGGCGAGGGTAACAGTCGCGGCGACAGAGGGATAAAAACATGGCAAAGAAATTAAAAAAATCCGCCTTTGCCTCGATAAAGGCCAAGGCGGAGCAAAAGCACGAACAAGACCAAGCCGGCAAGGCGCACAATGTCATTAAAAACATAAAAGCCCTGTTGGATGCAGGTCAAGCGGCGGAGGGCATTGAGGCCGCAGAAAGATTTTTGGCAATAAAGCCCGATATGTTTGAAGCGGACAGGGAAATTTTGCGGGGGGAAATGGAGTACTTTGTGACCCGTTCGGCCAAACGAATGACGGCATACCCGCACATTTTGGAGTTTATGCGTTCGACGTGATGTTTATGATATACAAAAAAGGCGTGCAAGCGGATGCCCTAAAACGCAGAATGAAATATTTGGAAGATATAAATGAACCCGCCAAGGCTTTGGAAGTATTGTCGGAGCTTATAAACATGGGTTGCCGCGACGCGGAAGTCATGTTCTCCGGCGCAAAGAATTACTTTCAACTCGGCGATTTCGAGCGTTCGGTAAAATGGATAAACCTAACCTTGGACTTTGATCCGGGGCATATCGGGGCAAGGCTCCTGCTGGCGCGGCATTTTATCCTAAATAACCGTGTGCCGGAGGCGTTAAATCTCTATGATTACATTGTGGAAAAATACCGCGACAAGCTGACCCAGGACGACCGGGACGAAATGGAAGACATTTTGATGTATTACGCCAAGCAAAACAAGTATTTGGTGGCCTTTTACCCCAATGTAGTGACATTTTTGGTGGAAGAATACAACATGAAACAGCTTTTAAGCGTGGTCGATTGGCATAAAGGGAGCGCGACATGAAAACTTCGGCGGCAAAGGAACTCTATCAAAAAATGGCGGACGCTTACGAAAAAAAAGACGTAGCCGCCGCCGTAGCCGCCGCCGACAAATTGCTCGAATTTGCCGACGCGGCAAGTAAAGCCGTCCTTTGCGCCGTGGCCACCCTTTACATTGACAATAATCTGCCGCAGGGGGCGGCGTCGGCGCTAAAACAGGCGGAAAAAAACTTCGGCCGCGACGGTTATTTTTATTTTTTGACGGCGCGAACATTGCACCTGCAAAAAAAGCGCACTAAAGCCATAAACGCCGCAAACAAGGCCTTAACTTGCGCGGATTTAGCCCCCTGGCAACGAATGATGACCTATAACATTTTGGGCAGGCTCTATCGTGAAACAGGGCAGTTACAGGCGGCGGCGCAGGCCTATCTGTCCTCCTCACGGATAAAAAGCGACCCCGCCGCCCCCGTTGACATGGAAAAGATGCGCCGCGAAGATTACGGCAATTATCTTTTGAACCTTCATTACACCGATGCATCCCGGGCGGAACTTTGCGCCGCCGCCAAAAAATACGCCGATTTTTTTGTCCGTATCCGCCCCTTTGCCCACCAGCGGAAAAGGCGGCATGAAAAAATAAGAATCGGCTACATATCGCCGGATTTAAGAAGGCACGTTGCAGGTTTTTTCAGCCGCGCCTTCTTTTTTGCATACGACAAAAACCGCTTTGAAATTTACGCTTACATGGCGGGGGATGAGGACGCAACAAGCCGCGAATTTGCCGCCGTCGCCCACAAATGGCAAAACATAAAAGACCTGCCCCCCCAAGATGCGGCGGCCATGGTGCATAAGGACGAGATTGATATTTTGTTTGATTTGTCGGGGCATACTTCAAACGGTTGTTTGGCGGTGCTTGCCTACAAACCCGCGCCGGTGCAAATATCCGGCGTGGGGTATTTTGATACGACGGGGCTTTCGGCCGTCGATTATTTTTTGGCGGATCATTACACCGACCCCGTGGGGCTTAACGATGAATTTTTTGTCGAAAAACTCCTTCGTATGCCCCACAGCCATTTTTGCTTTTCGTGGAATCATGCCTATTATCCCTTTAATGGTACGCCGTGCCTAAAAAATAATTTTGTCACCTTCGGCAGTTTCAACAATTTTGCCAAAGTCGGCGACGAAGTTTTAGCGGCGTGGAGCAAAATTCTTGCCGCCGTCCCTCATTCGCGCCTGTACCTAAAAACGCGAATATTTGACAACGAAGAAGACTGCAACAGAACTTTGGAGCGGCTCGAAAAATTCGGCATCTTGGCCGAGCGAGTTACCCTTGACGGTTTTGAACGCAATTATCTTGATAAATACAACAAAATAGATATTGCCCTTGACACATTCCCCTACCCCGGCGGCGGCACAACCTGCGATGCTCTTTACATGGGCGTGCCGGTGATAACCCTTGTCGGGGAGCGGCACAACTCGCGCTTCGGGTACGGCATTTTGATGAATGTGGGCTTGGGGGAACTTTGCGCCGCCTCCGTTGACGAATACATCGAAAAGGCTACGAACCTGGCGCGGGACAAAGAGCGCCTCGCCCGTTATCATCAGACCTTGCGCCGCAAAATAAGGCAATCCCCCCTTATGGACGAAAATCTTTACATGGCGGAGCTTGAAACTCTGTACGAAGAAATTTTTGCCAAGTGGCTATATGGAAAAACCGCCCACACCCCCCCTTTGCCCGCAAAGCCCCCCGCTGCCGACGAATATGTCGCCTTGGCGGACAAATATCGCGACAGGGGCGAGACGGTCAACGAATACGAAGCACTGAAAAAAGCCAAGGAACTGTACGAGAAAAACGGCTTGCCAAACGCCATAGATTGGCGGGATATTCTCTGCCGCATCGCCGCAACGGCTCTAAAAATCGGCAAAACCGCCGAAGCTGTGGCAATGTATCGCGCCGCCTATGAGGTGGAAGGAACAAAGTATATCCGCTCCGTTATGTACGATTCCATGCTTTTGGCGGCGCAGACCACGAACATAACCGCCGAAGAACTTTTTGACCTGCACAGGGGCTACGACAAAATTTTTGCCGACACGCCAAAATTTAACCGACGCAAAGGAGCAAAAATCGGCGGGCGAAAAATAAAAATCGGCTACATATCGCCGGATTTTCGCCGCCATGTCATGTTTAATTTCATCTACGGCCTTTTATCTTGCCACGACAGCAATAAATTTGAGCTTTTTTGTTATTACACCGGGGAAATTGAGGACGGCTTCACGGCGCATCTTAAAACTTTCGCCGAACATTTTTATCATGTGCCGAGTTTATCTATAGAAGAACTTGCCAAGAAAATTTACGACGACGGACTTGACATATTGGTCGATTTGGCGGGGCACAGCTCGGGCGGCTCGTTGCCGGTGCTGGCGTACCGCCCCGCGCCCGTTCAAATTTCCGGCCTTGGTTATCTTGACACCACAGGGCTTGGCGCAGTGGATTATTTAATCACCGACAAAATCGTGAACCCGCCGGGGAGCGAGAGATTTTTGACGGAAAAGCCGCTGTACTTGCCATGTCAATTTTCCTACGTCGGCAGGAACGACGTGCCGGTGTCAAAGGGCGCGCCTTGCCTTGGGCGGGGCTATGTTACCTTTGGCGTGTTCAACCATTATCGAAAAATCACCGATGAGATGCTTTGTTGTTGGCAAAAAATCATGGAGCTTACGCCAAACTCGTATCTTCTCCTAAAGTCGGCGATTTTGGGCGATGACAGGGCGGCGGATATGGCCTACGAACGTTTGCAAAAATTTGGTTTCGACACCGACCGTATTGTGTTTGAAGGAGCCGAGGAGGAATATTTGCCCCGCTACCTTGACGTCGATATTGCCCTTGACACCTACCCGTACACCGGGGGAGGCACAACCTTTGACGCGCTTTACATGGGGGTGCCGGTGGTTTCTCGCTACGGGCAAAGGCGCAGCAGTCGTTTTGGCCTTTCAGTTCTTGATGCCGCAGGACTTTCGGAGCTTGCCGCCGACAGCGCGGACAGTTACGTTGAAAAGGCTGTTGCCCTTGCCAATGATGCCGAACTTTTGGACGTGTTGCACAAAAATTTGCGGGGAATATTGCAAAATTCCCCCGCCCTGTCGCCAAAAAACTATACAAGGAATTTGGAGCGGGAGTATTTGCAAATTTTGGGTAGGGATTATGAATAACATCGACGAAAAGTTAAACCATATTCGCCGCCTGTTAAAAGCCGGGCAAACAGCGGCGGCAAGAAACGAACTGAAAATTCTAAAAGATACCGCCGACGAAAGGGATTTGTGGCGAGTGCATGAGCTTTTCGGCGAATTGTTCTTTTGCACGGCGGATGCGGAGGGAGCTGCCGCCGCCTATCTTAACGCCGCCAAACATGACCGCTATTTGTCGGCTCAATGCCAGCATTTTTCAAATTATCTTTTCGCCCTTCACTATTTGCATGGCGTGGACAAAGCCGCTCTGTTTCGCGAACATTGTTTTTACGGCGGATTTTTCGACGGCGCGGCGGTTTTGCCGACCGCAAAAAAAACCTGCGCGAAGAAAATTCGCGTAGGTTACTTGGCGGTTAATTTTCTTTTTCAGGCGGCGGCGTTGTTCTTTGATGTGATGCTCACCCGTTACAATCGCGACGAATTTGAGGTTTATTGCTATTCTCTTGAGGAAGCGGAGGACAATTTTTCGCGGCGAATGAAAAACAGCACGGATAAATTTGTCTTTTTGCCCGCCGACTATGAAGAAGCCGCCAAAAAAATAAACGCGGACGGCATTGATATTTTGTTCGATTTGGGCGGGCATAGCGCAGGCGGGCGAACTTTGCTCGTCGCGTCGCGCCGCCCCGCCAAAGTCTGCATCACGGGCATCGGCTATTTTGACACCACCGGGGCGGATTTTGTTGATTATGTCTTGGGCGACCATGTTTTGTTCGACAACGGGAGCAAAGATTATTTCACGGAAAATGTTCTTTTGTTGCCCCATGCCTTTTGCTTTTCCCCCACCGACGAAATGCAACAAATTGCGCCTATGCCCCAAGAGCATCAAAGGGTGGTTTTTGGTTGTTTCAACAATTTTATGAAAATCACCGACGAAATGTTGGCTCTGTGGCGGGAGATTTTGCGCCAAACGCCGGACAGCAAACTTATATTGCAGGATACGACGGACATATCGGCGCGGCTTTGCGCCATGAAAAGCCGCGTAATAAAAGCGAACATTCCCGCCGATGTTGTTGAAATTCGCCCCGCCGCCGAGGATTATTGGGAGCATTACGGGGAAGTTGACATCATGCTTAATCCTGCGCCCTATAACGGCGGCGCAATGACGGCTGTTGCGCTTTATATGGGCGTGCCTGCGGTGACGCTTTGCGGCGACAGGTACGGGGCGCGTTTTGGCTCAAGTATTCTTAAAAGCGCGGGGCTTTCTGAGTTTGCGGCCGCAACCCCCGAAGAATATGTTCAAAAGGCCACAGATTTGGCCAAAGACAAGGAACGGTTAAAAAATTTGCGCGTTAAATTGCGAAATATCCTTCAAGCTTCGCCGCTTTTGGATGGGGACGGATATATGAAGGAGCTTGAACGGCGGTATAAAGAAATCATTGGATAGCCGACAAAATTTGCCGCAATTATTATTTTCCCGCCGATAATTCCCCTTTGGTTTCGTTTATGGTGAGGAGGGCTTCCAGTTGGTCAAAAGCGTACACCGTAGCCGGCAATTTGTAACCAAAGCCCCCCGCCAAACGTCCGTCTTCGATGAAGAATGTCATCATTTTATCGTAGGCTGTCTTTGCGGCTGTTTTGTCGCCGACATACAAAAAGTATCGCGCCGCCAGGGCATATACCGCCACGCTGTCATGGCTTAGGGATGGGCGGCCGTCGGCGAAGTAGCGATTGGCTATCTTGCCCTTTGTCAATTCTTTGCGCAGAAATTCGGCAAATTTTTTCGTGTTCCGCCCGGCTTTTTGGGCGAATATGGCAGTATAAAGATTTTCTACCGTAACTGTTTCTTCTTTGCGCTCGTATTTCCCGGCAGAAAAATAATATGCTTTTGGGAAAAAGCCTTGTTCGTTTTCCGGCATATCGCGCAAAATTTTCGTGCAGTTGTCTTTCACTCTCTGCCAGCGTCGGTCGTAAGCCGTCAATTCGTCCATTGTTTCGATATCAAGATAAAACAGGGACACATGGTCGGCCGCCCCCGATTCCAAATCGTAAAAGTCGCTGATGTTGCCATGCCCCCCGTCAACGCTTTTGGTCAAAAGTCCCGTTGAAACGGCGGCAATTTTATCATCATATTCGCCGACATGATTTTTGTTCATCGTCATATACGCTTTTGCCAGGCGCAAATCGTCGATAAGCGCGCTCACGGTGTCGGGGGCAAGGGTGTCGGAGTTTACCCGCCAAGCATAAAAACCGTTTTGCCAAAAGTATTTTTCTGCCGACGGCCGATATAAACGCCACAACAAGTCGTCGTCGAGCCGTGCCGCATAGAGCATAATCTGCCCGGCGGATTCGCTAAGGGCAGTCTTTGACGGTCGGTCAAATTCCACAGCGTTTAGGATAAGACCGTTTTTGTCGGCAAGCCGCGCTTTAATAAAATCTACGGCTTGACCCTCAACGGGGGACATATTCGCGTTTAGTTGTTCCGACGTGCTGGCGACGGCGGGAAAACACAAATTGCTGATGTGATACCACAGCAGAGAACAAATAAGCAGTAATTTTCTTTTCATTTTGTTTACTCTTTGTTTAGGGAAACACTGCATAATTCGTCCGCACCCTTGCCGGGTCTTTTTCCGGCATACCCTGAAGGGCACGCGTACTGCGTCATTCCTC
>CAJOQC010000088.1 GCA_905236785.1 uncultured Selenomonadaceae bacterium | reverse complement strand
GTATCGTCGGTTACGCCGTAGGTTTGTTTGCGTAATTTAATGCTGTTGTACGCCTTTTAGGGGCGGTCGCAACAACACAAGTTATCATCAAGGCACTATAACAAGTGTTATTATGTGGCATTGGAATTTTTTCCGATGCCACATTTTTGTTTTCAAGCAACAAAACGATAAAACAAGCCTTCCCGGCCATGGGAAGGCTTGTTTTGTATGAAAGGTGTGCTATACCAAAGCTAAATCAACATATTGACCGACATCATGCTTTGTTCTGCCGGAGTAGGGGCGCGGTCGGGCAGCCTTGCCATTTTCTCTTTTGCCTGTTCAAGAAGTTTTTTGGCCTTTTCAACTTCCGCTTCGTCGCACATATTGTTTTTCAGGCCGTCCTCAAGCTCTTTAATATCCTGCTCCAAAAGAGCAAGAACCGCTTTCATGTCGCTTTGGGTGGCGGCGGCCGCCATTTGTCGTTTGATTTTTTCGCCGTTAAATCCTATGGTGCTTTTGGAGGATTCCATGGTTACTTCGCCGTTTTCGTCAATGGTTATTTTCATGCCTTGAAACCCGATTTCGCCCTGCCGTTCCTTTAAGACCGAATCGGCGGCCGAAAGATTATCAAAAAGAGATTGTAATTTTTTGTCATCATCCACACAGTCACGAAGATATTTGGCGGAAATTTTCGTCATGCCGTTCTGAACTACATCGAAACTTTGAAAAAGATGTTTTGAAAGTTCGTTGGAATCGGCAAAGGAAATTTTTGCGGCGTCATTTTGCCTGATTGCCAGAGCTTCTTGCCCACTATCGGAAATATCGACAACAACCGCGGCACTTTTCTCGTCCTTTAGCCGCTTTTCTGCTTTTTCCTTGTTTCTCGCCAAAAGTTTTTCCCTTGCTTCTTTTAGCGGGGAAGATTTTTTCTTATGGGGCTTTTCCAAAAGCTCCCGCCACCAGTTCTTTTTTTCCGAACGCTTGACGGAGGATTGGTCGCGTGTGTCTCCGGCGGAGACGCTCCACGCTCTTAGTCCGCCGTCGTCGCCGATAATCCACCCCGCCGATTTAAGATTGCGACCTTGGGCTAAATCCGTATGGGCAATGTCGTAAATCAATGCCTCATACTCCATGCGCTTTTCCGGGTCTTTCTCCATTTGCTTTAAGATTTTCGGCGAAATCGACACATTGTTTGTGCCTGCCCCCGCAAAAGGACCTGTGCCGATGCTGAATTTCATGTTGGGAAATTTGTCGGCAAGGCTCTTTAATACGCCGGATTCGGAATTTTCTTCGTCTGTTTGAGCTTTGGCGTAATTATAAGCCGCCTCTGAAACATAGCTTCCCCCTACCTTAATCGGCATTGTTATTACCTCCTTTATGTTGCAAATTGCCAACTTTTTATTGCTTTTCATTGATTATATCGTACAATTTCCCCCAAAGTGAATAGTGTCGGCGCGAACGTCCCGATTTAAGGCGTGAACAATTTCAACGGCACAAATTCATAATTGTGGCAACACTGATAATCTGTTATTATAAGGCAATCTATAAAAAACTCCCTCCGTCAGCCCTATGGGCTGCCACATCCCTCCAAGAGGGAGGCTTAAAATCAGCCATCCTCTTGGAGGAGGGTGTCGGCGTAACCGATGGGAGGAGGCATAAATGCGAGTTTTTGGAGATAACCATAAAAAATCCATTTACGAAAAAATGAGGAAGTGACATAATGAAAAATTTTTCATGGAAAATAGCTGTAATTTCTGTTCTACCGATGACCTTATTGCTTTTGATTAACGTGTATATGCTACGGGGAATGGAAGAAACCAAAATACGACAAAACAGCCGCTTCCCCAATTTCACAGCCCAAGACATTTACGGAAATACCGTAACTGACAATATTTTTATGGGCAGGTTTTCGGTGGTGTATCTCTGGGTGACAAATGATGCGGACATCAATCAAAATATGTGTAGTTTTATAACCAAACTCTCAAGCAAAACAACAATGCCGGTTCAGTTAGTCGGCATTATAGGCGACGCAAAGGATGGCAATGCTGCGAAAATTGCCCGTGCCCAATCTCTTATCGAAAATTTGCCGCCGAATATGATTCAAATTATCCCCGATGACGATATGATGCCTTTTTTGCAAAAGATTCATAATGCCCCCTTTGTTTGCTTTGTAAACGAAGAAGGAAATTTTGTCGGCCAGCCCATTGTGGGAAACGAGCCGGAACTTGTGGAAAAGGAAGCTAACAGGCTGATAACGGAAAATCCTCTTGCTTTTGAAACTGCAGCCAAAGTGCAAGAAGGCTTATTCGGTAGGCCTTGATTTATAAAGCATCACCGTCAAGCAAAACACTTGGCGCGATTTTTCGGCTCTCGTTTTTATTTCTATATCGCCGAGATATTTTCTTGCCGTTCGTCTAATGTTGTCAAGCCCTAAACCATGCAAATGCTTATCTTCTTTGGTAGTAAGAGGTAAATCATTCTCCCCCGGCAATAAATTTCCGTCAAAATCGTTCTCCGTTTCGATGAAAAATAAACTTCCCTTTTCATAGGAGCGAAGTTCGATGCTTTTTTCTCCCTGTATTTTCTCGGCGGCTTCTATGGCGTTGGACAAGGCATTGTTCATAATAATGCTTATGTCGTACACGTCAAAATCCCTGTCCGCAGGATAATGAAAATCAGCGGTGAAATTTATTTCACTGCGGTTGGCTTGGTTTTTAGCTTGATGAAGAATAATATCCGTTATGGGATTGCCGGTATTATAGGCAAAATCCAAACGGTTGGCAGTATGCTCCAGCCCCGTTAGATAATTTTGCACTTCCTCCCGGTTGTTAAGGCCGTGATTTCTCGCTATGGCCGTAAGCCCTGCGACATGAGAGCGCAAATCATGTTTTAGCCCTCGCATATCTCGGTAAATATTTTGCAAATCTTCAATCTGTTTGTGTACATCCCCCACCTGATTCTCTATGAGCAGTCGCTTTTTCTCTTCTTCCTTAAAATCATACAGCCCTTTGAATAAAATCACCGAGGACACAATGACCCCCAATAGGAGCAAACTGACCAAAGGCAACAGTGCCACGGTTTCCGGCACACGATTATATATCAGCATAAGGGCGCTATTGTCAACGGAATAAGCCATAAGACGGAGCGTAAGGTCTATGGTTAGTGCCGTAACGCAGGGGACAATGAGATACCAAATTTCTCGGCCGATAAGTTCCTCGTTTAGGGAAATAAAATTTTTGTGAATTACTTTAAGATAAACATAAAATATACCAAGTTGAACCCCGCGGCAGATGAAAAGAACGGCAAACAGAGCAAAGCGGTTGAGCGTGAGCATATAATCCATAAGTTTATCCGTCGGCCAAATTTCCCTGTTAACCATTTCGTTTACCAATTCTCCCCAAAAGGGGTTCCAAAGGGAAAGTATTGCATGAGCCAAAGGACTTACCGTAAAACGCAGAATTTCCCAACCCGTAACAAAACTCACTACGGTAAAAGCCTGAAGAGGAAGATTTTTCTCAAAAAAAATGTAATCTAAAACCGACAATATAACAACATAAGGAATAATGTGAGTAAAACGGTCATAAAGGGGATACGCCGAAGAAATTTGCCCGTATATAATTTGAAACAAGGCGTAGAGCATAACCCAGATGATAATTGCCTTTTTGGGGTCACTGTATCGAGGGGAGAGAAAATTCCGTGTGTACCAAAAACTTAAAATCCCGCCTACTATATAAATCAACCCATCGAGGATATATTCCTCATCATACATTGACGATGCCACCCTCCTTGGCATAAGAAAGATACGCCTTCACAAAAGCAGTATGCTTTTTGTAGGCCAGCATTATTTTATCGCCGCCGTCAAGGGTGATTTCATTTTGGGAATAAGCTATTATTTTGGCAAAATTCACCAAATAGCAACGATGACAACGATAAAAATTCTCGCCGCAAATGGTTTCAAATTCTTTCATGGTACCTTGCACAGGGATAACCTCATTATTCAAACGGACAATTACTTTCTTGTTGTAGGATTCTACATACAAAATGTCTTTGAGTAAAATTTTTCTTTTGCTCGAAGGAGTGTTTTGCGAACAGGTTAAGCTCACGAGAATGTATTGCTCATTTTGGCGCGATACTTTAATTTCTTTTAACGCTCGGTACAGCACTTGGTGAAATTTTTCTTTATTCACCGGCTTTAGCAAGTAGTGAAAGGCGCCAACGTCAAAAGCTTCTTCCATGTGTTCGCTAAATCCTGTTACAAAGATTATGATGCTTTTTGTTTTGCCCTGAATTTCTTCGTTAAGACGAATTTTCCGGGCGAGTTTCATTCCATCAATACCTTTGATGTCCAGAAAATAAATATGAAAAAAATTTGCACCCGCCAATAGCTCTTCGGCAGAGGAAAACAGTTTCACCGTTGCGGCAATATTTTCGCCTTCGATTAAGTTTTTTATATCACGAGCAATTTCAATGTCGCTGTCACAAACAGCAATTTGTATCGACACGAAACAACCTCCAAGGTTATAATGCTGCTCTCCGTTAAAAAGTACACTTTTTAACGAAGAGTAGTATCAAAAAGAATACTCATATCCACAACTATATTATCGTGAAAATTTTATTTTTTCAACAGATACGGAGCGAACGGCAGGTTTTGGGGCGTGAACGTCCTTAATACTAGGGCGTGTTGAAAAACGGAAACTGTGCGCTACAGCGAGACAGTTTTTCGTATGACAAGGAAGGGAAACCGCAGTCGTAGCAGAGCTACGTCAAGGTTTCACTGACGCAGGCAGGCGGAAAAATGGCCGCTGTAGTGTGCTGGTGGAGTTTTTCAACACGCCCTAGGGCTAGTTGAAAGAATCAAAGATAGAGATACAGGGGGAAATGGAATGCATAGCTTTGAAATGCAGCTGGGAGGCCGCACGCTTACCATCGAGAATGGCAAGATGGCGAAACAGGCCAACGGGGCCGTCCTGGTCCGTTATGGCGATACGGTGGTGCTGGTTACGGCAACGGCTTCGGCCGAACCGCGGGAGGGTGTGGATTTTTTCCCGCTCACGGTGGACTATGAGGAAAAGATGTATGCCGCAGGCAAGATTCCCGGCGGTTTCAT